>NZ_RZSG01000527.1:0-4208 GCF_003997725.1 Mesorhizobium sp. M4A.F.Ca.ET.050.02.1.1 | reverse complement strand
AAGCTGTAGCCTCCGCCTGCATCGCGCTCGACCGAATAAGTCAGGCGGTCGACGATCCGATTATCCTTGTCGAATGTCAGCACACGCGGTTTGAGCGCGGTCAGCTCGCTCTCGTGCACATAGACCGAGTTGCAGATGATGACCTGGTCGCCTGGCTGGCAGGTGCGGGCCGCGGTTAAGGATGCAACAGCGCGACCCGCGCTCGCCGAGGATGACGTAGGTCGAGATCCACGCGCCCGAATTCTTGTTCCAGATGTCGACGAATTCCATCGGCAGCATGCCTGCTTCCTCGCAATGGTCGGGATCTAGCGTGATCGAGCCGTGATAGTCGAGATTGGCCTCGGTGACGTGGATGCCGTGCAGCTTGCCGGCAACGATTTTGCGCATCCCTTCCTCCAAAACGACGTCGATCCTGTGCCCCGGTGCCTCGCGTTCTCGGCGCCTACCGCGTGCTTTCTTCGGCTTGAGCGCAAGAATGCTCCCTTCTGATCGCGCCGCAGGATTCGGTGAAGGCGGCATCCAACAGGCAACTGAGTGCTTCCAGTCCATGAGAGGCAGCCATCTGGCGCAGTTCGTCGAGCCGGCAGATGATAAAGCCAAGTGCTTCCACGCGGTCCTTTGTTTGCCCCTGGCCCGTCGGTTTCTCCTCGCCGCTAGAACTATGCAGTGCGCCAAGGAGCTGGCTTGGGTCGGCGGTCAAGGACGTGGTGGCGCGAGTTAGCCTGCGGCCAAAGGAGTTCCTGCGGTCCCGGTTCATGCCCTCTCCCTCAGTTCAGATGCCTGCGGCAGTTCCGGTCCGCGGGCATATCCAGGCCAATGTCGAGAATGGGAGCGCTATGGGTAAGCCAGCCGACCGAGATGAGATCGACGCCGGTCGCCGCAATTGCGGGAGCCGTTTTCGGTGTCACCCGACCCGACGCCTCGGTGATCGCTCGCCCTCCGACCATCGCCACGGCCTGGGTAAGGTCCTCGAGCGACATGTTGTCGAGGAGCACGGCGTCGACGCTCGCCTGCAGTGCCATATCCAGCTGATCCAGCGTCTCGACCTCGACCTCGATCTTGACCATGTGGCCGATTGCGCTTCGCGCCCGATCGATTGCGGTGCGAATGTCGCCGGCAATGGCGATATGGTTATCCTTGATCAGGACTGCGTCATCCAGCGCGAAGCGGTGATTTGCGCCGCCGCCCGCGCGCACGGCATATTTTTCCAGGGCACGCAAGCCTGGCGTCGTCTTTCTTGTGCAAACGATCTTTGCATTATAGCCCCGCACCGCGTTGACCAACGAGGCTGTCGCCGTTGCGATGCCGCTCAGCTTGCAGAGGAAATTGAGTGCCGTCCGTTCTGCCGTGAGCAGGCTACGAGCCGGCCCGCTTACAATTGCAATGGTTTCTCCCGCCGAAACCTTGCCGCCCTCTGGACAGCGCAACTGCATGCTGATCCCGGGATCGACCAGCAGAAAGGCAAACATGACCAAGTCCAGCCCGGCGACAATGCCGGCCTGTCGGGCATTCAACGCGAGCGTTGCCTTGCAATCGGCGGGGATGATGGCATCGCTGGTGATGTCGCCGGCCCTGCCCAGATCTTCGAGCAGGGCGCCACGCACGATCGGTTCCATGATGATCTGGGGAAGTGGTGCAAGGGAACTCATCTCAGCAGCTCCGTTCGGATCTCAGCCAATTGAGCGAGACAGCGCTCTCAAAGGCGGTGCAAAGCGTCAGACGCGAGGGCAGGGCTTCGGGATTGCGACCCGGAAAATCGGACCTAAAGTGCGAGCCGCGGCTTTCTTCGCGCCGAAATGCCGCGATCGCGATCAACAACGCCACCAGAGCCGGGTCGGCCGCGGCCGTTTCGCCGACCGCGATCGGCAGAAGGGTGGTGATCGCCTCGCCAAGCGCTTTTCCATTGCGAAAGATCCCGAGCGCATTCGAGACAAGTTGGCGGACAGGTGAAGGGTCGGGTCGCACAGACACAGTTGCGGGAAGCTTGGGCCACTGCCAGCCGGCGCTGGTGCCGGCCACGCTTGCCGCCACCCAGGCGGCTGTTGTAACCGCTTCGGCCAGCGAGTTGCTGGCGAGACGGTTGGCGCCGTGCAGTCCCGTGTGAGCCACTTCGCCGCACGCCCATAGGCCCGAGACGGAACTGCGCCCGTCCGTGTCAACGGCCACGCCGCCCATGTGATAGTGAGCCGCAGGGCGCACCGGAATAGGCTCCACGGCCGGGTCGATGCCAGCCTGCTTGCACGCCGCATCGATCGCGGGAAAGCGTTTTGCGAATTTCTGCCCGAGGCATCGACGGGCATCGAGGTAGACACGATGGCCAGCGGCGAGTTGATTGGCGATCGCCCGCGCAACCACGTCACGCGATGCGAATTCAGCGCCAGGGGTGGCGGCAAGAAAGCGGTGATCATATTCGTTGACCAGAACGGCGCCTTCGCCCCGCACGGCTTCGCTTATCAGCGGCATTGGCCGGCGCTGCGTGTCGAGCGCGGTCGGGTGGAACTGCACGAATTCCAGGTCGGCGAGCTCTGCGCCGGCACAGGCGGCCAGCGCCAGCCCGTGGCCAAACGAAGAAAGCGGGTTGGTCGTGTCGCAAAACAGGCCACCTATGCCGCCGGTCGCCAACACTACGCGCCGGGTGGGCAAGGCGAAGATGCCGCTCTCAAGCACAGCCAGCACGCCAACGGTGCAGCCCTCGGCGACCACCAGGCGAAGGGCTGTTATGCCTTCCATGATTGTGATCGAACGGGTGCGCCGCGCCACGGCAAGCAGCGCATGAAATAACTGATGGCCTGTGGCGTCAGCGGCATGGACGACCCGGCGCCGTGAATGGGCTGCCTCGAGGCCCAGCCGCAGTTTCCCATCCAATGCGCGGTCGAAGGGAGCACCAAGACGAATGAGGTTCTCGACGGCGTGAGGGACGGCCTCGACCACTCGCCTGGCTATTTCTTCGTTGCAAAGCCCATCGCCAGCGGCAAGTGTATCGGCGAGGTGCAGGTCAGGGCTGTCGTCCTCGCCCAAGCTTGCCGCAAGCCCACCCTGCGCGAGTGTGCTCGAGGCATCCGTACCAAGTGGCGTCCTGGAAAGGAGGACGACTGGTTGTGGCGCCAAATGCAGCGCCGTCATAAGTCCGGCCAGGCCAGCGCCAATGACGACCGGCGCCCCGCGAATGTCATGGACGTAGGTGGTCATACGAAGAGCATGCGCTCGACGGCCCAGCGGGCCCGCTCAGCGACACGGGGATCGATCGTGACGATGTGTCGGTTCTCCTCGAGCGCGCTGCGGATATTGGCGAGCGTGATGCGCTTCATGTGCGGACAAAGGTTGCAGGGACCCACGAAATCCACGTCCGGATGCTCGACCGCGACATTGTCACTCATCGAGCACTGGGTCATCAGCACCACACGCGCCGGCTTGTGCCGCCCGACATAGTTGGACATCGCTGCGGTCGAGCCGGCGAAGTCGGCCTCGGCCACGACCTCAGGCGGGCACTCGGGATGGGCGAGTACGATCACGCCGGGATGCGCATCTCGCAGTTCGCGAATGTCGACGGTTGTGAAGCGCTCGTGGACTTCGCTGCGGCCTTTCCAGGCGATGATCTCGACCTTTGTCTGCGCCGCGATGTTTTTCGCCAGATATTCGTCGGGCAGCATGATGACGCGTGGCGCGTTGAGCGACTTCACCACCGCAAGCGCGTTGCCCGAGGTGCAACAGATGTCGGACTCTGCCTTTACGGCGGCAGAGGTGTTGACGTAGGTGACGACTGGAGCGGAAGGATAGCGGTGCCGCATCAGCCGCACGTCCTCGGCGGTGATCGAGTCGGCCAGCGAACAGCCGGCGGCAAGGTCTGGAATGAGCACGGTCTTGCCGGGATTGAGGAGCTTCGCCGTCTCAGCCATGAAATGCACGCCGGCGAGCACGATGACGTCCGCATCGACCGTCATTGCCTTACGCGCCAGCACCAAGCTGTCGCCGACGATGTCTGCCACGCAATGGAAGATCTCCGGAGTCTGGTAGTTGTGCGCCAGGATGACGGCGTTGCGCTCGCGCTTCAGCACCAGGATGGCGTCGAATGTCATCGGCAAAGGCCGGCCATTCGATCGGCGGGATCACCCGCACGCCCGAAGGCAGCATGTCGCTCATCGAGCCCTCCATTTAAATTCGAATAGAAGAACGATGTTCTTAGTTTGAGGATATGGGAAGTCAAGCCC
>NZ_RZSG01000526.1:0-4214 GCF_003997725.1 Mesorhizobium sp. M4A.F.Ca.ET.050.02.1.1 | reverse complement strand
ACATGGAACATCGGCGCGTCGCAAAGGAAGACGCTGTCATGGCCAACGCGGCCGATGACGCCGAAATTGACGGCGGTGGCGAAGGCATTGGCTTCGGTGACGTTGACGCCCTTCGGTTGGCCCGACGTGCCGGAGGTGTAGAGGATGATCGACGGCCGGTCGGCTTGCGGCAACGGACGGCGCGGCGCCGGCGCTTGCTCTTCCACCGCTGCCGCGAAGCGCGAGACGGCGAGCGGGGCGCAGCCGGGCGGCGGCGCAAGGTCGGGCGGGGTGTCATGGACCAGAAGCACGGGATCGCAATCGGCAAGGATGGCCTGCCGCTCGGGCGCGGCAAGCCGCCAGTTGACCGGCACGAAGATGGCGCCGAGGCGCATCGCCGCCTGCTGCAGGATGACGAGGTCGGCGCTGTTGCGGGCCAGCGTGGCGATCCGCTGCCCTTGCTTTATGCCACTGTTTTCGAGCACTGCGACGGCGCGCTGGATGGCATCGTCGAACGCGGCATAGGTCCAGCGCCGGCCGGACGCGAGGTCGACGCAAGCGAGGCGTTCCGGCTGCGCGCGGGCATGCAAGGCGACGGGGTCCGGTGTCGTCCAGGCCGGCATTGCGATCTCCTCCCGTGTCACGCGCCGTATCGGTTGCGGCCGGCATCGATCGCCGGTCCGAGACAGGTCACATCGACCGGATCATCTCGCCTTGTCGTAGGCGCCGAGGCCAGGCTTGTAGCTCTTTTCGTCGATGAACTGGCGGATGCCTTCCTTGCGGCCTTCACTGTCGAAGGAATTGGCCGCCTCCTGCGCCCGCACCAGATAGTCCTCGGCATTGTCGTAGGTCATCTCGGCGACGCGGCGGATGGCGTCCTTGGTGGCCTTGAGCGCCACCGGGTTCTTCTTCAGAAGAATCCCGGCCACTTCCGCGACGCGCGCCTTCAGGTCGCTGAGCGGCACGCTTTCATTGACCAGCTTCCAGGCCGCCGCCTTCCTGCCGTCGATCAGCTCGCCGGTCAGCGCGTGATACATGGCATCACGCATCGACAGCAGATCGACCACCACCTTGGTGGCGCCGCCGCCAGGCAGGATGCCCCAGTTGATCTCGGAGAGCGCGAACTGCGCCTCGTCGGCGGCGAAGGCGAGATCGCAGGCAAACAGCGGGCCATAGCCGCCACCGAAGCACCAGCCATTGACCATGGCGATGGTCGGCACGCGGTACCAGCGCAGCCGCCGCCACCAGCCGTAAGCCTCGGCTTGCGCCTTGCGCACGGCGCCCAGGCCCTTCGCCTCGGTCTCGCGGAAATATTCCTTGAGGTCCATGCCGGCCGACCAGGCGGCGCCCTCGCCCGAGAGCACGAGAACGCCGACGTCGTCGCGGAATTCAAGCTCGTCGAGCACTTGCATCATGCGCCGGTTGAGCGCCGGGCTCATCGAATTGCGCTTGGCCGGCCGGTTGAAGCGGACCCAGGCGATGCCGTCCTCCACATCGAAGGCGACGGTGTCTTCGGTTTCTCCTGCCATGGGTCAATTCCTCCGAGATCGCTATGTTGCATAGCTTTAATCTTTGCTATGTCGCATAGTATTTTTACCTTGACAAGGGGCCGGATCGCGGCAATCGATCGAACATGGACGAAACCAGCAACGATCTCGCCGAGGACGCGCTCGACGCGCAGATCGGCTACAATCTGCGGCGCGCCTCGGCGCTGGCGCTCAACGATTTCGCTATCGAGATGGCGGAGGCGGAATTGCGCCCCGTCACCTACGCCATGCTGGCGCTGATCGACGAACGGCCGGGCATCCGCGCCGCCGGGCTCTGCCGGCTGCTCGCCATGAAGAGCGCCAACATGGCGCCGCTGCTGGCCGAACTCGAGGAGCGCGGCCTGATCGAGCGCGACGACCATGCCAAGGATCGGCGCGTGCAGGAGCTTCGGCTGACCGAGGCGGCCAAGGCCGCGATGCCCGCCTGGCGGCGTCAGGTGCGCCTTCACGAGGACCGCTTCCTGCATCGGCTGACCAGCAAGGAGCGGGCAACGCTGCTGCGTCTGCTGCGCCTGATCTGGGTGGATGAGGCGGAGTGAGCGCCGGCGCGCCCTCAACTCCAAGCAAAACAATCCGATAGCGGCCCGTCCTGCGGGATTGATTCATCTGCGAGACATCGGGCCTTGGGCGATTAGCGTTTCCTCTCCCCGCGCATTTGCTGAGGGAGAGGAAGGACGCTATTTCGTCAGATCAAGGGCGGCCGAGAGATCGCCCATCGGCGGCTGCTCGTTATTGCGCAGCGCCTTGTCGCGGGCGACGATGCCGGGCAGCACTGGCAGGTCGTAGCGCGCGGTAATGAAGCGCAGGATCGAGGTCGTGTCGTACTGCGTGTGGTCGACGGTCCCCAGCTTTGCATAGGGCGAGATGATGAAGGCGGGAATGCGGTTGCCCGGGCCCCAGCGGTCGGCCCTGGGCGGCGCGATATGGTCCCAGAAGCCGCCATTCTCGTCATAGGTGACGACGACCAGCATATGCGGCCATTGCGGGCTCTTCTCCAGATGCGACACGATGTCGGCCAGATGCTTGTCGCCGCTGGTGACGTCGGCATAACCGCCATGCTCGTTGAGATTGCCCTGCGGCTTGTAGAAGCTCACTGAAGGCAGCTTGCCGTCGTCGATCGCCTTGATGAACTCGACGCCGTCGAGGCCGCCATCCTTCAGGTGCTCGGCGCGCGCGGCGGTGCCCGGCGCGTAGGCCGCGAAATAGTTGAACGGCTGGTGGTGGAACTGGAAGTTCGGCACTGGCGTGGCGTTCTTGCCGTCGAGCGCCGCCTGCCAGGCGCCGGAGTACCAGGCCCAGGAGACGCCCTTCAGCGACAGCAGGTCGCCGATGGTGATCTCGTGCTGCGGCGGCAGCGTGGTCGGCTGCGCCGGATCGGCCAAGGCCTTGTCACCGCCCTCGGCCGGCTTGTTGGCGCTCGGCTGGTAAGGCGGCTGCATGGTGTTGACGGCGTAGAAATCCGGCGTGATGGCGCCGTCATTGACGAATTTCGGCGCACCGCCCAAAGCCGAGGCTGGCGAATTGTCGGCCATCTTGAGCGTCACGCCGTCGGGCTCGACGACGGCGATCTGGCCTTTGACCGGGCTGGTGTCGGCATGCGGATAGACCGGCGCGCAGGCGCAGGCGAGCATGATGTGGTTGAGGAAGGAGCCGCCGAAGGCGCCCTGGAAGAAATTGTCGGCGAGCACGTATTTCCTTCCCACCGCCCACATTGGCAACGTCGAGCCATCATAGTGGCCCATGACGAGCGAGCCGGAATCGGCCCAGGCGACGAACTTGTCGTTCCGGCCGGCGTCGATCTGCATCTGCTCCTGGTAGAAGCGGTGCCAGAGGTCGCGGGTGATGACGCCGGTGTTTTCATTAAAACCCTTGGGATCGTCGATGGCGAAGCTGGCATTGGCGAGATGCGCGGTCTGAGCCTCCGTCACCGCAGGGGTTACGCCCTTGCCGGTCAGGCCGCCCCAGGCCGGCGGCAGCTCGGCAAGCGGCTTGCCGTCGCGGTCGAGTTGGCGGGCCTGGTCGGCCGAGACATTGGCCAGGCCATTGGCGCCGGGGAAGCCGCCATAGAGATTATCGAAGCTGCGGTTCTCGGCGTAGATGACGACGACGGTGTCGATCTTGTCGAAGCCGGGAGGAGCCGCATGGGCAGCGGCGGTTAGCGATGCCAGGGCGGTGGAGGCCAGGCAAAGCGAGAACAGGGACCTAGTCATGGGGGATGCCTCGTGGCTGGGGATGGCTGGAGGACGGCAATCGATGAACAAGCAGGCGCGGAAGCAGCTACTGCGATGCCTCTGTCACTTTTGTGACATTTTCCGCCCTGCGCGAACACGGTTGCGTGAGCGTCGCGACCGGTCATCAATCCGTTGCACTGGGCACCTAGTTCCGGAGGCAAACCGGACCGCGCCCTATGCCGACAAGACGATGGAAAAGCCTGACGATCGCTATCGCCACGGCGTCGATGTTCGGCTTCGCCGTACCCGCGAACACGGCAGGCAGCACCCATCCCGGCCCGCTGTCGCGCGCGGAGGCTTTCGCACGGGCAGAGGCGCTGACGGCGCTGGGGCGCAAGATGTTCTTCGATCCGTCGCTGTCGGCCTCGCGCAAGCAGGCCTGCTCCTCCTGCCACGATCCCGACCACGCCTTTGGGCCAGCCTCGGCGACACCGGTCGAGATGGGCGGGCCTAATGT
>NZ_RZSG01000525.1:0-4215 GCF_003997725.1 Mesorhizobium sp. M4A.F.Ca.ET.050.02.1.1 | reverse complement strand
GGGCAACACGATGCTGGATTTCGCGATTTTCTGGGACTGGCTGAGCTTCGCCGTCCGCTGGCTGCATGTCATCACCGGCATCGCCTGGATCGGCTCGTCCTTCTATTTCGTCGCGCTCGACCTCGGGCTGCGCCAGCGCCCCGGCCTGCCAGTCGGCGCCTTCGGCGAGGAATGGCAGGTGCATGGCGGCGGCTTCTACCACATCCAGAAATATCTGGTGGCGCCGGCCGAGATGCCGGAGCACCTGACCTGGTTCAAATGGGAGTCCTATGCCACCTGGCTGTCGGGCTTCGCCATGCTGTGCGTGGTCTACTATGCCGGCGCCGACCTGTTCCTGATCGATCCCAATGTGCTGCCGATGTCGGTGCCGGTCGGCATCCTGCTGTCGCTGGCGACGATCGGTGTCGGCTGGGTGGTCTACGACCTGCTTTGCCGCTCGGCGCTGGGCAAGAGCGACACAGGGCTGATGCTGGTGCTTTATGGCGTGCTGGTGTTCATCGCCTGGGGATTGACGCATCTCTTCACCGGCCGCGCCGCCTTCCTGCATCTCGGTGCCATCACCGCCACGATCATGTCGGCCAACGTCTTCATGGTCATCATCCCCAACCAGAAGATCGTCGTCGCCGACCTGATCGCCGGCCGCAAGCCGGACCCGAAATACGGCAAGATCGCCAAACAGCGCTCGCTGCACAACAACTACCTGACGCTGCCGGTGCTGTTCCTGATGCTGTCGAACCACTATCCGCTGGCGTTCGGCACCGAGTTCAACTGGGTGATCGCCTCACTGGTGTTCATCATCGGCGTGCTTATCCGACACTATTTCAACACCGTCCATGCCCGCAAGGGCAACCCGACCTGGACGTGGCTCGGCGCCGCCGTGCTGTTCGTCATCATCATCTGGCTGTCGACCGTGCCGAAGGTCCTGACCGGCGAGCCCAAGGCTTCCGCCGCGGCCGAGACCTTTATCGCCTCGGCGCATTTCCAGGCCGTGCGCGACACGGTGCTTGGCCGCTGCTCGATGTGCCATGCCGAGGAGCCGGTCTATGAGGGCATTTACCATGCCCCGAAGGGCGTGATGCTCGACACCGACGCGCGCATCGCCGAGCATGCGCGCGAGATCTACCTGCAGGCCGGACGCAGCCACGCCATGCCGCCAGCCAATGTCACCCAGATCAGCGACAAGGAGCGGGCGCTGCTGGTCGCCTGGTTCGAAGGCCAGGGAAAGTAGCATGACCTCCACCCTTCTGCGCGGCCGCACGCTGACCTTCCTGCGCTGGCCGGAAACGATCGACGACCATTCCGCCTGGCGCTACGAGGAGGATGGCGGCCTGCTGATCAGCGACGGCCGGATCGTCGCCTCAGGCGCCTATGCCGATATCGAGAAGCAGGCCGGCGACGGGGCAAGACGGATCGACCATCGCCCGCATCTCATCCTGCCGGGCTTCATCGACGCGCATGTGCATTTCCCGCAGATGCAGATCATCGCCTCCTACGGCGCCGAGTTGCTCGACTGGCTAAACAAATACACCTTTCCCGAGGAGACGAAATTCCGCGACGCCCAGCACGGCCGCCGCATCGCGAGACTGTTCCTCGACGAGATGGTGCGGCATGGCACGACGACGGTCGCCGCCTATTGCTCGGTGCACAAGGCGTCGGCCGAGGCCTTCTTCGCCGAGTCGCATGACCGCAACATGCTCAACATCGCCGGCAAGGTGATGATGGACCGCAACGCGCCGGACGGCCTGCTCGACACGTCGCAATCGGGCTATGACGACAGCAAGGCGCTGATTGCGGAATGGCACGGCAAGGGCCGCCAGCTCTATTCCATCACCCCTCGCTTCGCCATCACCTCCACGCCCGAGCAGATGGAGATGGCCGGTACGCTCTGCCGCGAGCATCCCGATCTCCACATGCAGACGCATCTCTCGGAAAACCATGCCGAGATCGCCTTCACGCAGGAGCTCTATCCCTGGTCGCGCGACTATACCGACGTCTATGAGCGGTACGGGCTCTTGGGGCAAAAGAGCCTGTTCGGCCACTGCATCCATCTCTCCGAACGCGAGGCGGATGCGCTGTCGAGCACCGGCTCGGTGGCGGTGTTCTGCCCGACCTCGAACCTGTTCCTCGGCTCCGGCCTGTTCGACTATCAGCGCTACCGCAGGCGTGACAGGGCCCTCAGAATCGCGGCCGCCACCGACGTCGGCGGCGGCACCAACTACTCGATGCTGCGCACCATGGACGAGGGCTACAAGGTGATCGCGCTGAACGGGGAGAAGCTCAACCCGTTCCAGTCCTTCTGGCAATTGACGCGCGGCAATGCCGAGGCGCTGTCGGTCGCCGACAAGGTCGGCACACTCGAGGCTGGCACCGATGCCGACATCGTCGTGCTCGACGCGCGCGTCACGCCGGCGATGCGGCTGAGGATGGAAACGGTCGGCACGCTGGCCGAGGAACTGTTTCTCCTGCAGACGCTGGGCGACGACCGCGCCGTGCGCGAGGTCTATGTCGCTGGCCGGCCGGCCAAGAGCACGATCGCGATCTAGCATTCCGGCTTGACCCCACGGCAACCATCGGCCAAAGCGTGCGGCGACATTGACAGGGGAACGACATGGCCGTTGCCGACGACATCGCTCTGATCAAGAAACAGGAGGCCACGCTGGTCTTCCCCGGCTTCGACGAGGCCGTCGCCTTCGAGGTCGGCGCGGCGATCCGCAAGCGCGCGCTGGCCGAGAACCTGCCGATCATCGTCGACATCAGGACCTTCGACCGGCCGCTGTTCTACGCCGCGATGCCGGGTTCGAACGCCTCCAATCCCGACTGGGCGCGACGCAAGATCAATGTGGTGAAGCGGTTCCTGAAAAGCACCTACCGCATGGTGCTGGAGCAGCAGCGCCCCGACCGCACCTTCAAGGTCGGCGAGGGGCTGGATGTCGCCGACTATGTGCTGGCCGGCGGCGGCTTTCCGGTCACCGTCAAGGGCGCGGGCGTGATCGGCGTGATTGCCGTTTCGGGCCTGCCGGAGCGTGAGGATCACGGCGTGGTGGTCGACGCGCTGTGCGCGCATCTGGGCGCCGACCGCAAACAATTGGCCCTGGCGCCGGAAGCACAATGACAGACCCAAAATCCTTCCTGACGTCGATCTTCAACGCCGCGGTCGCCGCCGCCGATCCGGAAAAGACGATCCGCGACCATCTGCCGGCAAGGCCGAAGGGCCGCACCATCGTCATCGGCGCCGGCAAGGGCTCGGCGCAGATGGCAGCTGCCTTCGAAAAGGTTTGGGACGGCCCGATCGAGGGACTGGTCGTCACCCGCTACGGCTATGGCGCGAAGTGCGAGCGCATCGAGATCATCGAGGCGGCGCATCCGGTGCCGGATGCGGCCGGGCTCGAGGCCTCGCGCCGGCTGCTGGAGAAGGTGCGCGGGCTGACGGCGGACGATCTTGTTGTGGCGCTGATCTCCGGCGGCGGCTCGGCGCTGCTGCCCTCGCCCGCTCCGGGCCTGGCCCTGGCCGACGAGATCGCCGTCAACGAGGCGCTGCTTGCCTCCGGCGCGCCGATCGCGGCGATGAACACGATCCGCAAGCATGTCTCCACCATCAAGGGCGGCCGGCTGGCGGCGGCGGCGCATCCGGCCAAAGTGGTGTCGCTGGTCGTCTCCGACATCCCCGGCGACAATCCGGCCCTGGTCGCATCCGGCCCGACGGTTCCCGACACCGGCAGCCGCGAGGATGCGCTGGCATCGATATCAGCCTACGGCATGGAGCTGCCGGCAGCAGTCATGGCGCACATCAATTCGCCGACCGCCGATGCGCCGCGTCCGGACGATCCGGTCTTCGCCGGCAATGAAGTGCATCTGATCGCGTCGGCCGGCGTGTCGCTGGAAGCCGCCGCCGCCGAGGCAAAGCGGCAGGGAATTGAAGCCGTCATCCTGTCCGATTCCATCGAGGGCGAGGCGCGCGAGGTCGGCGGCGTCCACGCCGCCATCGCGCGCGAGGTAGCGACGCGCGACCGCCCGTTCGCCAAGCCGGTGCTGATCCTGTCGGGCGGCGAGACGACGGTGACGCTACGGGCAAAGGGCAAGGGCGGCCGCAATTCCGAATTCCTGCTCGCCTTTGCGATCGCCATTGGCGGCCTGGACGGCATTCACGCGCTGGCGGCGAAGGCGCCGGCATTGTCCTCCGAGCCGTCGATGCCGTCGGTGTCCGCCGCCAGCGCG
>NZ_RZSG01000524.1:0-4222 GCF_003997725.1 Mesorhizobium sp. M4A.F.Ca.ET.050.02.1.1 | reverse complement strand
ATGGCGGGCACATAGACCGACGCGTCGGCCGGGACATCCTCCGTGCCCTCGACAGCCTGCAGTTCCTCGTCCTCGTCGCCGAACGACCAATAGTCGGCGGTAAGATAGAAACCCATGGCGGCCGCAGCCAGGACGATCGCCGCAAGGCCAACGCCGAAGCGGCGCCAGACCTTGCGCCTGCGCAGCGCCAGCCGCGCCTCCCTTTTCCGCTTGAAGCTCGTGTCGATGCTGTGAGTCACGGGCTGTTTCCGGTCAGGAAGAAGGTCCAGCGCACCTGTTCAAGCGTATCGACTTCGACAAACCGCGCGGCGATGTGGCCGCGCTGCCAGCATTCGTTAATGCCGCGGATCGAGAAGCGGCGCCGGTCGATGCACATTTCGGTCGAGCCGCCCAGGATCGCATGGCCGAACACGTCCGTCGCATAGATGTAGATGTAGCGGTTGGTCAGCTCCTCGCGAATGACGTTCACGCACTGGTTGGCGCCGATGGTCCACCAGCCGTCGGTCTGGTCGGCATTGTCGACCTTCTGGCCGACGGCAAGATTGACGACGTCGAGGGTCTGATTGCAGACCGTGAACTCCGCGCGGGCGTGGCCGATCGACAGGATCGTCAGCAGTGCCGCGAACGGGATCGCGGCAGGCCTGGCGCGGCCGATCAGGCCAAGCAGGGTTCGGGCCCGATCACGCAGCTTGCGTGGCGGGACGACGGGCGGGAAGGAAGAACGCGAGCGGCGGATTTCCATCGGCGTCCATGCTACCCGCCGAGCCGGAAATATTTGGCGGTGGCGGAGTAGTCGGATCTGTTGGCTTCGATCTCGTCAAGGATCCTGGGCAGCAGCGCCGAAACCGGGGTTGGTGCAGAGAAGACGGCGGCCTTGACATCCCGCGGGCCCGTGATCACCAGGATGATCTGCGGCAGCACCTTGCCGGCGGCTTTGTCGGCGGCGCCGAGCCCGATCGGGATGCTGAAGGTCGCCCTGTCAGGTTGCGCGACGATGCGGTCATCGAGGTTGAAGGCTATGCCTCTGTGGTCGATCAGGAGTACGTTGGAAATCAGGCCGCCACGCGTCACCAGCGTTCCGCCGATCGGCGAGCCGTTCGGCACCAATGTCCGATCGAGGACGAGCCGCGGCTTGTCGGCGCCGGTGCGGCCGAGAAGATGCAGAAAATTGGTGACCTCGCATTGGGCGGGCTCAATGAGGCGCACGCTGATATCCGGCTCGACCTGGAACCGCGCCTGGAAGTCGGACATCATGCGCTCGAACGGTTGGACCGCAGTGCCAAATCCCTCGATAGCGACGGCGTTGTCGGTTGCCGATGTCATGGTGGCGTAGAAACAGTCACCGCCGCTGAAGTCGCTCACCCAGGAAGCGCGCTGCGCGGTCTCGTTGGCGGGAGCCGCCGGCGGAACCTGGGGCTTGGGCACATTCAAGACAACGGTCTCATTCGGCTGCTTGGCTGCGGGCGGCTCAGGCTGCGGGCTTGTCTTGGTCGCCGCTTCCGGCGGAGTGGTCGCGCCGTCGGGAGCCTTGTCAGCCACCTTTGGCTTGGCCGGTTCGTTGGCCGGTTGCTGGGCCTTCGGCATCTCCGCGACATCCGGCTTGACCGGCGCCGGCGCCTTTTCTACCGGCGGCGAGACCGGAGTGATCGCTTCCGGCGGCGAAGCAGGAGCGATTTTGGGGAGTGGCGCCGCCGTCTGCTGGCTGTCGCTTGGCTGCGGCGCCGCCGGAGCCTTTTCGGCGGGCGCTTGCGCCTCGACCGTCGGCGGCTTTGGTCCCTCCTGGACCGGCGGGACGGGTTCGGCCGGCCGCGCCGGCGCCGGCTTCTGTCCGGACCCGGCTTCCGCCTGTTTTTCGGCCGGCGCGGCGGTGGGCACCACTGGCTTTTCAGCCGGAGCCTGGCCTGCCTCTGTGCGTGGTGTTTGGGACGGCTCCGTTGCCGGTTCGTTGCCTGGCGCCCTGGCAGCGCTCTCAGTCGGTGTCGGCTCCGGTGTTTTCGAGGGAGAAAGCGTCGTCTTGCCGGCTGGCGGCGCGGCAGGCGTCAGGATGCCGCTGAAATAGATACCAGCTGCCGACACCATAGCCAGCGCCGCCACGGCGGCGATGGCGATGGAGCCGGTCCTCGCAGCTCTCCGGGAAGCATCGGGCACGACCGCGCGGGCAGGGGTGGCTGCCGCCCGAGGGCGCGGTTCGGCAAGGTGCGCGGGGCGCTGATGCGGGACGAAGCGTTGGCCGTCCGGAGTTGCCGAAGTCTGGGCCTGCAGCCTCCCAGGAGCCGGGGGCGCGGCGGTGCGATGCAGGTCCGAGCGGTCGCGCGGCATGGCGGATACCGGCGGCCTTGTCTCCTCGTCGGCGTCGCGGGTCATCCTGGCGATCTCGGCCATGCTGATCGGCCGGTGCCTCGGGTCCGGTTGCAGCATCGCCTCGATGATCTCCCTGAAATCGGCATCGATGTCGGAAAGATCCGGAACCGTTCGGCGCTTTTCCACGATTTCGAGCTGAGAGCCGCTCATGTCGATCGGCTTGCCGCGCAAGGCGGCGGCCAGCACCAATCCCATGCTGTAGATGTCGGACTGCTCGCTGACCTCGGCTCCGTAAAGCCCCAGCTGTTCGGGAGAAACGTAGTTGTACTTTCCGGCGAACCTGCCGCCGATCAGCGTTTCTCCGCCGACGGCGGCCGAACGCGCAATGCCGAAATCGATGATCTTGGCGCGGTCGACCCGGCCCCCCGGCAGGATGATGTTGTCCGGGGAGAGGTCGCGATGGATCGCTCCCGCCTGATGTACGGCGCTCAGGCCGGAGGCGAGGCGATGGCAGAGCTTGCGCACGTCCTCCACGGGCATGGCGCCACGCCGCATGACATCGAACAGCGACTGGCCGTCGACGAATTCCATGGCCAGGTAGGGTCGCCCGATGCCGGGATCGATGGTGAAGACGTGGTAGCGCACGACCGCGTCATGCGACAGGTGATTGAGGATCGACGCTTCCTTGCGGAACAAGGACAAGATCGTCTGGTCGCGGGCGAATTCCGGCAGGACGATCTTGATTGCGACGTGGTCGCCGGTCTGGATGTTGTGGCCGCGATAGACCTCGCCCATCCCGCCGGACGCGATCCGCTCGTCAAGCTCGTAGATGCCGCTGAGTTGTGTGCCCACGCCGGTGTTGGCAAGGCCTGGCGAGACGCGCGTCTTGTCGTCGGCGCTCATCGGTCCCGACCCTCGGTGGGCGGATGCGGACGGGGCGCCTGGCCGTTGCGGCGGTCGCCGATCTTCACCAGTATTATGGTCACATTGTCGGTTCCGCCCCGCGCCAACACTGTTTCCAGCAGCTTCTCGCAGGCCGCCTGAGGCGCGGCGGACAACACCGCAGCCTCGATCTCGGCGTCGCTGACATGTGCCGTCAGCCCGTCGGTGTTCAGCACGAAAACGTCTCCCGGCATGGTCTCGCCCTGCTGGTAGTCGATGACGATCTCGTCGCTGACGCCGACCGCGTGGGTGATGACGTTGCGGCGCGGCCAGGTGAGCGCTTCGGCGGCGCTGATCACGCCTCGGTCGAGGAGCTCCTGGACTTCGGTGTGGTCTTTCGAGATCTGCGAGATCGAGGCATTGCGGACAAGATACACGCGGCTGTCGCCGGCCCACAGGCAGGCAAACCGTCCGTCCATCACCAGCAGGGCCGCGAAGGTGGAGCCGATGGTTATGCCGCGGGTTTCGGATATGCTGCGGATTTCGGCATTGGCCCGGCTCAGCCTGTCCTCGAAGCGCGCTCGAAGGTCCGGCGCGGAGCTTGCGATGCCGATCGTCGCCAGGTGATCGATGATGCTTGCCGACGCTACCTCGCCGGCATCATGCCCGCCCATGCCGTCGGCCACAACCCACAGGCCTGTTCGCGGCTCGACCAGATAGTTGTCTTCGTTGTGGTCGCGCACGCAGCCTTTGTGGCTTACGCCGAAGCTTTCAAAGGGAAGGGGGGCGACAGTGTTCAATTTGCCACCAAGCGCTTCGCAAGCGTCCTTCGCGGCGCGCCCTCGGGCCGCCGCTCGCGCCACTCTGCCACAGGCGCGAACATTAGAGTATCGAAATCAAGGTCGGTACGCCGACCGTCCGGGATTGTCGTCGACGTGGCGGAGAGCCAAAAAATCATCTCAGAATGCCTTCGGGCAACTGAACCCGGCAAGCGCTGGAAGGAACAGCGGGTTGGGTTCGGAGTTGCTCTGGATCGTAT
>NZ_RZSG01000523.1:0-4225 GCF_003997725.1 Mesorhizobium sp. M4A.F.Ca.ET.050.02.1.1 | reverse complement strand
GCTTCGGCATCGCAGGTCCAGGCGGCGCCGGCCCAACCGGCCGAGGACCCGATCCAGCTTCTCGAAAAGCTCGGCGGCCTGCTCGCCAAGGGAATCCTGACGCAGCAGGAATTCGATGCCAAGAAGGCCGAGCTGCTGTCCCGAATCAAGTGAGCCCGCAGGCGGGCTCCGTTTCCCCAGCCCTGCCGGTGCCAAGAGGTCCGGCGCATCCAACTCAGGGTTTTCATGCGCAAGTTCGACTGCCCGTCCTGCGGCGCGGATGTCACCTTCCGGTCGGCGCAATCGGTCTATGCCGTCTGCGCCTATTGCCAGTCTATGGTGGTGCGCACGGATGTCGACGTCAAATCGATCGGGGTGATGGCCGCCCTGCCGGACGACATGAGCCCGTTGCAACTGGGCAGCGGCGGCTATTTCGAGCAGCAGCCCTTCACGCTCATCGGGCGGCTGAAGATTGGCTGGCGCGACGGGTTGTGGAACGAATGGCACCTGCTGACGGCAGACGGCCGGCGCGGCTGGATCGGCGAGGCGCAAGGGTCTTTCTCCATCAGTTTCGAACTGGAGAGGCCTCTGCCGCGCGACGTCGAGGTGACGCTTGACCACTGTCACGGGTTGCTGACAAGCGGCAAGCCCGCCGCCGAGGCAAGGCCCGGCTTTGCCGTGCAACTCGGCGGCACCACGCTGCGCGCGGTCGACATCAAGCTGGCGACCTGCCTGGGATCGGAGGGCGAACTGCCCTTCGCCGCGCCCAAAGGCCGGCGGACAGTCGCGATCGACTGCATCGGCAGGCAGGGCGAGTTCGCCACGCTCGATCATGATGGCCGCGAGGCCCATGCCTATGTCGGCCGCTATGTGGAGTGGGACGCCTTCCGCTTTACCAATTTGCGGCCGCTGGAGGGATGGTGAGCGACCAGCCTTCGATCCTGCCGTCCGCCGAGCCGGCGCCGCCGCCGCGCGCGCCCGGCAGGCCGCGCACCTTCGCCTGCCCGAACTGCGGTGGAGCGGTTACGCTGCGCGCGGCCGGCCAGTCGATCACCGCCACCTGCAGCCAGTGTTCATCAGTGATCGATGTCGCCGACGAGAATCTGCGTATCATAGAGGCGGCACAATCTGCCATGCAGCAGTCCGATATCCCGATCGGTGCCCGTGCCCGGCTCAAGGATATCGAATGGGAAGTCGTCGGCTATATGCGGCGCAGCGACGGGCCTGGCGATTTTCGGTGGACCGAGCACCTGCTGTTCAACCCTTACCACGGCTATCGCTTCCTGGCCGAGGAATACGACCACTGGACCCTGGTGAAGATGCTCAACCGCGACGTGCCGGGCGCGGGCGGCGAGGGCTGGATCGATGCAAATGGGCGCAGCTACCAATTCTTCGGCAAGGGCTTTGCCCGCACCACCTACGTGGCCGGCGAGTTCTTCTGGCGGGCATCGACCTCGGACGTCACCGCGGTAACCGACTATATCGCGCCGCCCTACCGGCTGATGGTGGAGAGGAACGACGAGGAGATCATCGTCTCCGAGGGCGAGTATCTCGATGCGCGCCTCGTCGCCGCCGCCTTCAAGCTGCCGCTGCGCGTGCCTTCGTCCTCCTCAGCCGGCGTCAGCCAGGTCAATCCGTACAAGCCGTCATTCACGATCGTCGCCCTGGCAGTTGTTGCCGCCACGATGCTGCAGGGCACTTTGCTGGCGATCTCGGCAAACGCGCTGGTCAATTCACAAACCTACAATCTGACCGCCGCCGACAAGAACAATACCCTGTCGTCCGGAACGTTCCGGCTGAACAGGAGCGGCAATATCGAGATCGAGACCACCTCCTACCTCAGCAATGACTGGCTCGAGCTCGACATGGCGCTGGTCAACATCGACACCAATCAGAGCTACTCGGTATTTCAGTCACTCGAGCACTACAGCGGAACTGATTCCGATGGTCGCTGGGAGGAGAGGCAATCGCGAGACTTCGCTGTTGCCTCCGGTTCCGCCCGGCACCTACAAATTGCTGATCGAGCCCGATGCCGGCCTGTTCTCCAAGCCGTCATCATTGCTTTCGTCCTCGGCGCCCTTGCCGGCGCAGCCCGTCACCATCACCATTAAATACGACGTGCCGGTTTGGTCGAACTACCTGATTGCCATGGCGCTGTTGCTGGCCGTGCCGGCGATCAGCTTGATCAGGCGAATGATGTTTGAGAAATCGCGCTGGGAAAAGGGTGGCGTTGCCGAGTGATGCGAAGGAGAAAGACATGAGCAAGCTGCACATGATCTATGCCACGCTGGTTGTGCTCGGCATGTCGGCGGCCAACTTCAACGGCTATGCCGTGACCGCGATGTTCAACGGCAAGCAGACTGCCAACCGCGACGTCAACGCATATCACAAATAGGAGGCTTCAATGGATGCGACCGGCCTGATCGAATTGAAATTCGTCGTTGCCTCTTTGGTCTATTCGGGCTTGGGCCTCGTCGTCTTCGTCGTCGCCTTCCTGCTGCTTGATCTGCTGACCCCCAGGGTGCAGGTCTGGAAAGAAATCTGCGAGAAGCAGAACCTGGCCCTGGCGATCTTCCTGGGCTCCGTCGCGATCGGCATCGCACTTATCATTGCCTCGGCCATTCACGGCTGACAGGCGATCCTGCGGCGAGTTGGCGTAAGGCGCTTTCGTGGAAATCCTGCTCCTCTTTTCGGCATTCGTCATCGCGACCTGCGGGCTTGTCTACGAATTGATCGCCGGCACGCTGGCGAGCTACCTGCTCGGCGACTCCGTCACGCAGTTCTCCACCATCATTGGCGCCTATCTTTTCGCCATGGGCGTCGGGTCGTGGCTCTCGCGCTATATCGAACGCAACCTGCTCGCCTATTTCGTCCGTATCGAGCTTATGGTCGGGGCGATTGGCGGTTCCTCGGCCGCGGTGCTTTTCATCTTGTTCGACCAGGTCGCCTCCTTCCGCCTCTGGCTCTATTTTCTGGTCGGTGTGATCGGCATCCTGGTCGGCGTCGAAATTCCCCTGCTGCTGCGCATCCTGGAGGGGCGGCTCGCCTTCAAGGACCTGGTCTCCAAAGTCTTCACCTTCGACTATGTCGGCGCGCTGTTTGCCTCGCTGCTCTTCCCGCTGGTGCTGGTGCCGCATCTCGGTCTGATCCGCTCCGCCTTCCTGTTCGGCATCCTCAACACCATGGTGGCGATCTGGATGCTCTATGCCAACAAGGCCGGCATGATACCCCGGCGGGGCGCGCACAGGGCTGCGGCCTGCACCGTGCTGGCACTGCTCGGAGCCGGCTTCATTTCGTCGGAACGCATCCAGTCGATCTCGGAGGCGAGCATCTATCCGGGCACGGTGATCTTCGCCGAATCCACGCCCTACCAACGCATCGTGGTCACCCGCCAGCAGCGCGACATCCGCCTCTTCCTCAATTCGAACCTGCAATTCTCGTCACTGGACGAATACCGCTACCACGAGGCGCTGGTGCATCCGGCGATGAGCGCGCTCAAGGCGCCACGCAAGGTGCTGATCATCGGCGGCGGCGACGGCCTGGCGCTGCGAGAGGTATTGAAATATCCGGCAGTCGAGGCGGTGACCATGGTCGATCTCGACCCGGCCATGACGCGCCTGTTCTCCAGCAACGAGTTGATGAGGGCACTCAATGGCGGCGCCCTGTCCTCGCCCAAGTTGAAACTCATCAATGCCGACGCCTTTCTCTGGCTGCGGGAACAGAAGCCGGCCGATGCGCGCTTCGACGCCGTGATCATCGACCTGCCGGACCCTTCCAACTTCTCGATCGGCAAGCTGTACTCGCTCACCTTCTACCGCCAGCTGAAATCGGCGCTGAACGATGACGGCATCGTAGTGATCCAGAGCACTTCGCCACTCATCGCGCGCAAATCCTTCTGGTGTGTCGACAACACGCTGGCGGCCGCTGGTTACCAGACCGCCGCCTATCATCTCTTCGTGCCGTCCTTCGGCGAGTGGGGTTTCATCATCGGCTCCTTCTCGCCCTATCGGGTGCCAGAGCACCTGCCCGAGGGGCTGCGCTTCCTCGACCTGCCGACCATGAAGGCGATGTTCCAGTTCCCGCCCGACATGGCGCATGTCGCCACCGCCATCCAGCGGCTCGATGACCAGCCGCTGGTGCGCTATTTCGACGAGGAGTGGGGCGATTACCTCATTTATTGAAAGCCGGAGTGGCGGCCTTCAGACCGGCAAGGAACGACCGTCTTTGAACGTGACGCATCCGAAGA
>NZ_RZSG01000522.1:0-4239 GCF_003997725.1 Mesorhizobium sp. M4A.F.Ca.ET.050.02.1.1 | reverse complement strand
CTCGACAAGTCGGGCCGCGCCTATGCCACCGGCAAGCGCAAGAACGCCATCGCGCGTGTCTGGGTGAAGCCGGGCTCCGGCAAGATCGTCGTCAACGACAAGGAATTCGCGAGCTACTTCGCGCGTCCGGTGCTGCAGATGATCCTCAACCAGCCGATCATCGCCGCCAACCGGGCTGGCCAGTACGACATCGTCGCCACCGTCATCGGCGGCGGCCTGTCCGGCCAGGCCGGTGCCGTTCGTCACGGCATCTCCAAGGCGCTGACCTACTACGAGCCGGCGCTGCGCGCCGTGCTCAAGAAGGGCGGCTTCCTGACTCGCGACAGCCGCGTCGTCGAGCGCAAGAAGTACGGCAAGGCGAAGGCCCGCCGCTCCTTCCAGTTCTCGAAGCGCTAAGCGCTCCGGTTTCAAGCTTTCGAAAGGCCGCCTTCGGGCGGCCTTTTGTTTTTGGGATGCTCAGGGGCCGCGGCCGGCCGGTGTCTTGATGAGTCGATGAAGGCCCGCAGCGGCGCCGGTACCAGGCGGCGCCCGGGATAATAGAGAAACGGCCCCGGAAAGCTCTGCCACCACGGCTCCAACACAGGCTCCAGCGCGCCGCTCTCGAAATGCGGGCGCACCCAGTCCTCGAACAGCCAGAGAATGCCGACACCAGCGATCGCCGCATCGACAGCGAGATCGACGCCTCCACCGATGCTAACGACCAATGGCCCCGTGGGATCGACGCGCACTACCTCGCCGTCGCGCTCGAACTCCCAGGGCGTCATGACCCCGCTCGGGAAGCGGCCGCGCACACAGGCATGGCCAAGCAGGTCGCGCGGGTGCTGCGGCCGGCCGTGCCGGTCAAGGTAGGACGGCGCAGCGGAGGTCGTGAAGCGCTGCGCGCGCGGCCCAATCGGCACCGCGATCATGTCCTGCTCCAGCCGCTCGTCATAGCGGATTCCCGCGTCGCAGCCGGCCACCAGCAGATCGATAAAGTTCTCTTCGGCGATCACCTCCAGGCGAATGGCGGGGTAGGCCGCGAGAAATCCCGGAACGATTTTGGGCAGCACCAGCCGCGAGGCGCTTATCGGCACGTTGAGACGCAAGGTTCCGGCGGGCCGGTCGCGAAAGCCGTTCACCACATCGAGCGCAGCTTCTACCTCGCCCAATGCCGGGCCGAGCCGCGCCAGCAGGCTGGCACCAGCCTCGGTCAAAGCAACGCTGCGCGTGGTGCGGTTGAAGAGCCTGACACCGAGCTGGGTTTCCAGACGGCGGATGGCTTCGCTGAGCGCGGAGGCGCTGCCCGCCGTCGCCCGGGCTCCTTCGCGAAAACCGCCGGCGCGCGCCACCGCCATAAACGCCTGGAGATCGTTGAGATCCGCCGCCATTGTTCGCTACTCCGTACAACCTGTCCGGATTATAGGCGATTATCGAAACAGCCGACAGCGCCTATCTGCCTCGTCGACAGCAAGGAGACACAGCATGTCCGGCATCGACAAATCCGACACCTTCACACTCGGCGACCGCCCCGTCCGTCGCCTCGGCTACGGCGCCATGCAGCTCGCGGGCAAAGGCGTGTTCGGCCCGCCGAAAGACCATGACGCGGCCATCGCCGTGCTGCGCGAAGCGGTGGCGCAAGGTGTGAACCATATCGACACCAGCGACTTCTACGGCCCTTACGTCACCAACAGGCTGATTCGCGAGGCGCTATCGCCTTACCCCGACGACCTCACCATCGTCACCAAGATCGGCGCCCGTCGTGGCGAAGACGGCTCCTGGCTGCCGGCGTTCACGGCCGATGAGCTCGAGCAGGCCGTGCACGACAACCTTCGCAATCTTGGCCTCGAGGTGATGGATGTCGTCAATCTGCGCATCATGTTCGGGGTGCATGGTCCGGCGGAAGGCTCCATCGAGGCGCAGGTCACCAAGCTTGCCGAACTGCAGCGCAAAGGCCTGGTGCGCCATATCGGCTTGAGCAACGTCACCCGCACCCAAATTGCGGAGGGTCGAAAAATCTGCGACATCGTCTGCGTGCAGAACCAGTACAATCTGGCGCACCGGGACGACGACGCGCTGATCGACGAACTGGCGCGCGCCGGCATTGCCTATGTGCCGTTCTTTCCGCTCGGCGGATTCAACCCGCTGCAATCCTCGACCCTGTCGGGGGTGGCGGATCGGCTCGGCGCTACGCCGATGCAGGTGGCGCTGGCGTGGCTGCTGCAGCGCTCGCCCAATGTGCTTCTGATCCCCGGCACGTCGTCAGTTGCGCATCTGCGGGAAAACCTCGCAGCGGCGGAGCTGGAACTGTCGGCGGACGTCCTGCTGGAACTGGATGGCGTGGCGAAAGCGGCGTGATTGGCTAATCTCCCCCCTCGTGGGGGAGATGGCCGGCAGGCCAGAGGGGGGGCGCGAAGGAACACCATCCTCAAAGGCCTGCGATCAACAAACACCTGAAATGCGGCCGCGATTGGACCCAGCTGCTGGATAGGCTGGCGGGACAGCGCCCCCCTCTGCCCTGCCGGGCATCTCCCCCACAAGGGGGGAGATCAGCTGCGTCGGCGCCGACGCCTAATTGATGCTCGCCGTGTGCGCCGGCTCGGCGGGCCGAGGCTGATCTGCATAAGGCACGCGAAAACCGTTCGCTGCGAGCCATTCGATCGCTGCCTTAGGCTCATCGGTCTGGATGATGCTGGCGCCGCGCTCGGCCCAGAACCCCCAGGTCTCGCGCGGCAGGCTGGCAGCGACAGCCAACTCGTCGCCGCGGCCGCCGGAGAGGTAGCCGCCAGGCTTGTTGACGATGGCGTAGGTGTCGGCCCAGATGTGCCAGCCGCCGCGCACGGCAGAAGCCCGCATGCGATTGCTGAACAGCGGTCCGCCCGTCTCGGTCAACGTCTCGCCGCCAGCCCGCCAATTGATCAGTTCGATCGCGCCAGGCGAAAAGACCCGGCCGACCTTCTCGGCGAAGGCGGCGTCACGCACGGCGTCGTCGGCGATGATCGGCATGAACTGGAAGCCGCCGCCGGTGGCATCGATCGCCGCCTTGACGGTGTCGATCCGCTGCTGGTTCCAGAGGTTCTCCTTGACGATGACCTGATCGGCCATGCCGAGATCGCGGGCAACCGCGATCATCCCGGGCAAGGCCCGAACGTCGAGCTTGTTGTCCAGATTGATCAGAATCCGGTCCCTGGTCGCCAGGAGCATCTCGCGCAGCGTCGAAACCGGCTCACTGGTGACAGCGCCAGTGCCTTCGAGGACCAGCCGGCATTCCTTCAGCTCGGCGACCGTGTAGCCGACCACCTCGCCCTTGCAGTTGGTGGTGCGGTCGAGCCAGCTGTCATGCATGACGACGAACTCGCCGTCCTTCGAGCGGCGGATGTCGACCTCGACGATCTCGGCGCCGAGCGCGATCGAGGCTTCGACAGCGGCAAGCGAGTTTTCCGGATAGAGCGTCTTGCCGGCCTGCATGCCGCCGGCGCGGTGCGCCGCCACCATCACATGGTCGCGCCACTGGTTGGCATGCTCGAAGCGGTCGAGGATCTGCCTGGCGCGCGTTTCGCCGGCCAAGGCATGGCCGATCGAGACCGCAAGCGCCGCGGAAAGCAGAAGGCCTTGCCAGATGGTACGCATCAAGAATCGCTCCGTTCCGGATGGAACCCCGGTTAGGCGATGCGCATGACAAGCCGGTGAACGAAGCCGGCTATGGGCTTGAACGGATTGGCTTCTCAGATCCGCTTGGCGAGCCGCCGGAACCAGGCCAGGGCCGGCATTTCGACGAAGCGCCAGGTGCACCAGGACACGGCGATGGTGGCGACAAGCATCGCAAGGATCGCGGCGAGGCCCACCCCCGGCAGGTCGGCGCCGAAGCCGGTTGCGTGGTCGCCGCGCAGCACGATGTCGCCGAGCAGGTGGAGCCCGAACTTGCGCTCCACCAGCCCGCCGACATTGATCATGCGCGCCTGCACGAAGATGTGGACCATGTAGATGGAATAGGAGAGCGCGCCCAGCATCAGCATCGGCCGGGTGCGCAGGAAGGCGCTGATCCAGCCGCCCTCATGCGCAAAGAGGTAGAGCGCCAGCGCAAACACCAGGGGAGCGGCGATGCCGGCATCGTTGTCGCCGGCCAGCGCGACGAAAACACCGATCACCGCGATCATCACCATCTCGGCCGCCGTCCAGGCGAGCCGCGCCCTGGCGTCACCGGCAAGCGCCTGTCGCGCCTCTGCAATGGAATCGTGCTGAAACCATGCCAGCAGCGCGCCG
>NZ_RZSG01000521.1:0-4252 GCF_003997725.1 Mesorhizobium sp. M4A.F.Ca.ET.050.02.1.1 | reverse complement strand
CCCTCGCGGCAGTCGCCGATGAGGAAGGCCCTGACCGAGCGCAGATCGGTGTCGGCGGCCGAGCTCACCCACTCCCCGAACTCGCTCGGCGCGAAGCCCGCGCTGGCGACCCCCTCGCGATCGAAAAGTGAGCTGTAGCCTTCAGTTACGAGCTCACGCTCGTCAACGATCACGATCATCGGCCCGCCCTCCGAATCATCTCATTTGCCCCGTGGAAGGAGGCGTAACCGGTGGCGGGAATCCTGAACAACCGTCATTTCTTGTAGCTATTTTCTTGGGAGTTTTTTGGGGACCCGAAAATAAGCGCGGTCGCATGGGTCTATCGACTGTGTGTCGACGCTTGCCGTTCGAGCGAAGCGGCAGGCGCCGCGAGGTCAGAAAGATCCTGTGCGCCCGTGAGTGACCATGCATCTATGGATTGCAGAAGGCGCGGGCGTTGGGCGTCCATTTGCCGAAGCCGGTGGCGACCATGTTGGCGATGACGCGACAGACATAGACCTTCTGCGCGGGGTCGTTGTCGGGGCCGGCGTGATAGCGGGCCACCGCCATCGACCAGGTCACGTGGCGGGCATGCAGGCTGGCCAGGAAGCGCGCCGCGTAGTCGACATTCTGGCGTGGGTCGAGCATGTCGTCGACGCTGCGGAAATGCGACGCGTGATAGTGATGGTTGATCTGCATGCAGCCGAGATCGATCAGCGTCTTGCCCTCGCGGCGGGCGTTCTCGAACGTCGCCATGGCTTCGGCACGGCTCCGCGGAAAAACAGCTTTTCCTTCTATATTCATAGCGTTAGGCTGGAGGCTGCCCTTGTTTCCGGTTTCCGTCAGGCCAACCGCATAGAGGATGCCGGCCGGCACGCCGTAGCGGTCGGCGGCGCGCAGGATCTCGGGTTCGCAAGGATTGGCGGCGGCGCTCGCAGCGCTGATGGCGGCGCTAGATAAACATGCCGTCGCCAGTGCGCTCGCGAGCAGGCGAAGCAGCGCGGCCGCTGTCCGGTGTGTCATTGCTGTTGTTCCTTCCCGGCTGCTGACCGCCGGAGCCGGCATTGTTGCCGCTCGAGTTGCCGGGCTGAAAGGCGGATTGCTCGCGGCCTGGCGACATCGGCAGCGAGCTGTTGGCGTCGACGCGCGCGGCGGCTGGCGTTGCTATCGAAGGTTGCAGTACCGTGACCTTGTCGACGTCGAAGCCGAGCCCGCGCAGCGACTTGACGATCGCCTCGCTGTCGGCCGCGAGACGACGATGCGCGTCGTGGGTTTCGGGCTTCAGCTCAATCGAAAGTTGCTCTCCGGAAAGCCGCAGGCTGGCCGTGACCATGCCAAGCTCGGCCGGGTGAAGCTCGATCTTCAATATATGTGTCGGAACGGCAACAGAAGCGACCGGTTGCGAGCCTGGCGAGGTGGTCGAAAACGCCTGCGGCAGACCCTTGTCCGAGGCCAGCGCGTCGATCAGCGCCGATGCCGTCTGGCTTAGCGGGTTCTGCGCCGGAGCCGGGAAGCTCTGCTCGTGGACGACGTCGATGCGCGCGGCCGACGATGACTGCTTTGCCTGTTCCGACGGCGTGGCCGAACGGATCGCGTCAAGGGCTTTCGACGACGGCGCAGATCGCTTTGCCGGCGACGCCGCCACGTCCACGGGCGTCTGGTCCTCCGGTGGCGATGCGGCTCCATCGTCCCGGCGCGGCAGGTCCTTGAAGACGGCGCTGATGGCTTCCGGCTGCCGGAGCTTCCCGGGGAAGTCTTCGGCGCTGGCGGCGCGCTCGGATCGCGAGAATGCACCGGGATCAGGGGTCTCGAGGCCGGGCGTTGCGTCCGATTTCTTCAAGGTGGAGAGCAACTGAGCCGGCGGCTGGCCGCCCGGCGCCGGCTCACTCGCCTGGCCATCGCCGGCGTCTTCCTGTCCGCCGGCCTTGGCCGACGCCTGGAAGCGGCCGATATCGTTGAGCGCCATCAGCAATGGCAGGCTGTCCTGAAGTGGGCTCGCATTTGCGCTCCGCGCGGCCGTGTCGGTCTCCTTCGAGGCCGTGTCCGTATCAGTATCGGCATCGCTGTCGACGGCCTTGCCGGCTGGCGGCTTTGGCGCGGCGGTCGTCGCCGTAGCGTTGCCGTCAGGCTGCGCCTTGCCGGCGTTGGCAAACGCCCGCCGGTTCCATCGCGCATCGTGGGGTCCAGTCTCGGCCGGTTGCTGGTTTTCCTGGGCGGACTGCTTTTCAGCGCCGCGCAGCAGGTCGCCGAAGCTCGTGGCCTCGTTCTTCGCCGCCGGCGCCGCCGACTTGGACGTCACGTTTGTGGAGACAAGTCCCGTGAGGGCATGGCCGAGGCTGGAGGTCATTTGGGAGCTGCTCCAAGCAGTTGGTCGATCTTGTTGAGTTGGCGGCGCGTCTGCAACATCGCGGCGTCGGTGGCGTCCTGCGGATCGAGGCCGGCTGACGATTCCGGTGTCGGCGAGGGCTGAGCCGCCGCCGTCCCGGCAGATGCCGCTGCCACTGCCGGCGCTTCGGCCGCGGCCGGCTCCGGCGCCGACGGCGCGGCCGTTGCCGGGGCCGGCATATCCGGGGCGAACGATGCAGAGGGCTGCGCGTCCGCCGGTTTCGTTGCGGAAGCGGAGGCCTCGACCGCCGGCTGCTCGGACATCGCGCCGTCGACCGGCGGCAGGTCGGCGTCTTCCTGCTTCTCCGTCGCCGCGATCTCGGCGGCGGATTTCCCAGGCGCAGATTTGCCGGCGTCGGTGTCGGGCTTCTCGACGGCCGGGACCGCCGGTCGCGCGACAACTTCGCCGGCGACGGCTTGCGCGGCATCGAGCAGCGCACGGTCGCTTTCCGAGAGCTTGCCGCGATCGATCTTCTTCAGCTTGGCGCGCACATCGTCGATGGTGCTCGACGTCACCGTGGACAGGCTGGAATAGAGCTGGGCGCGCGGGTCGTCCTCATTGCCGTTACCGTCGCGGCCTTTCTCAGCCATGGCCGAGGCGAAGGTGGAGAGCGCGGTCAGACCGTCGATCGCCGCCCGGCGGGCGATACGCAGATAGATCACCTTCTCGCGCTCGGGATCCATCATCGAGGTGATGTCGGCAAGCTTGTCCTGGCTGACCGCCATGTGCAGTTGAATGACGCCGGAGACGAAGGAATCGGCGAACTGGCTGGCATAGGGCGAGTGGAGATAGCTGGCGACATATTGGGTGGAGGCGAGTGCGAAGCGCGCCGCATCGCCCTGCTGCGCGGCAATGCCGACCGAGCGGCGAAGCGCTGCTTCCTCGACCAGCGTGCCTGGGCTGAGCAGGCGGGCATTGTCGAGCAAAGCGAGCGCCGCGGCCGGCTGTTCGGTGGCTAGCAGCGAGCCCTTGACCAGCGCCAGGAAGGCGCCGAGGTCGGTGGGCAGCGCCATCGGGTCGATCGGCTTAAGCGTTTCGATCGCCTCGGCCGGCCGGCCGTTCAGGTAGCTGATGATGCCCTTGGCGACGGCCAGGCTCCGCGGGTCGGTCTCGGCGCGCGAGGCGGCTGCCTCGACGGTCACGGGATTGCCGCCGCTCATGCCGTAGACGAGCAGGGCGCGAAAGTTCTTCGGTTCCTTGAAATCCGCCGCATCCGCCGCGCGCAGACGCGCATCGGTCATTTCGAGCAGCTTGGCCTGCATCGGCAGCGCCGCGTGGTCGCCGGCGGCGATGCGGTCCTGCACGAGCTGCAGCGAACGCACCAGCTGGTACGGCTGCAGGGCCTCCTCGGCAATGCCCGCCGACGGCGCCGCGGCGCTCAGCAGCAGCAGGCCGATGGCGCGGCCGATGACGGTCGCACCTCTCATCCGCCCGTCGCCATCAGGATCTCGATACGCCGGTTGGCGGCCGCCAGCGGATCGGCCGCATCCTTCGGCTGGCGGTCGGCGAAGCCCGCGACCTCGGTGATGCGGCGCTCGTCGACGCCGCCGCGCACCAGCATGTAATAGGCCGAATGCGCGCGCGCGGTGGACAGGCGCCAATTGTCGTAGGTGTCGCTGCGGAACGGCCGTGAATCGGTATGGCCGTTGATGCTGATCGTGCCTTTCTGGCTGTTGACTATGCGGCCGATCTTCTCCATGGCCAGCACCAGCTCGCGGCGCGGCAAGGCCGAGCCGATCTCGAACATGCCGAAATCCAGCTGGTCGGTGATCGAGATGACGACGCCCTTGTCGGTCGCTTCGACCGAGACGCCGTCATGCAGCTTGTCGCCGGGCTTGAAGGCTTCCGCCAGCTGCTGCTTGACCTCGGCCGCGGCCTGGACCGTAG
>NZ_RZSG01000520.1:0-4252 GCF_003997725.1 Mesorhizobium sp. M4A.F.Ca.ET.050.02.1.1 | reverse complement strand
ATGCGATCCTGTGCCAGACGCGTGATGACTGACCGGGCGGATGATTGACGTCCGCCAGCGGCGGAGGCTTCAGCCTTGCGGTTGCGTGCCCGCCGCAAGGGCGTCACGGATGTCCTTGTCGGACATGCCGGTGATGATCCGCTCGACGTCGGCGACGGTCGTCTGTTTCGGATCGATGTCGTCGGCCACCACCTTGCCACGGCGCATGACGACGATGCGGTCGACCACCTGGAAGACGTGGTGGATGTTGTGGGCGATGAAGATACAGGAATGGCCGGAATCGCGGGCGTTGCGCACGAAGCTCAGCACGCCTTGCGTCTCGGCGACGCCGAGATTGTTGGTGGGCTCGTCGAGGATGATGAGGTCGCTGTCGAAATGCATGGCCCGGGCGATCGCCACAGCCTGCCGCTCGCCGCCCGACAGCGAGCCGATCGGCGTCGTCGGCGGGATGTTCTTGGAGATGCCGACCTGTTTCAGCAGGTCGCGCGCCACCGTGTTCATCGCCTCCTGGTCCATGCGGTTCAAAAAACGCGGCGGCTTGATCGGCTCGCGGCCGAGGAACAGGTTGCGCGCGATCGACAGTTGCGTGACCAGCGCGGAATCCTGGTAGATGGTCTCGATGCCGTGGGCGATGGCGTCGCTGGTGCTGCGCAGGTTGACCTTTTTGCCGCGGATGAAGATGTCGCCGCTGGTCAGCGGCACTGCGCCCGACAGCACCTTGATCAGCGTCGATTTGCCGGCGCCGTTGTCGCCGAGCAGGCCGACGATCTCCTTTTCGTTGACGTGGAAATTGGCGTCCACCAGCGCCTGCACGCGCCCGTAGGACTTGCGGATGTTCTGCATGCGGATCAGCGGTTCAGCCATGGGTCACGTTCCTGCCTGATGCCGGCGTTCGAGCCATGAGTGCAGCGCCATCATGCCGAGGATGATGGCGCCGATGAAGATGTTGTAGGCAAGCCCCGGCACGCCGATCAGCACGATGCCGTTGCGCATCACGCGCAGGATCAGGATGCCGAGCACCGTGCCGATGATGGTGCCGCGACCGCCGGTCAACGCCGTGCCGCCGATCACCACCATGGCGATGACCTCGAGCTCGTAGCCGGTGCCGCTGTTGGGATTGGCGGCGGAGGTGCGCAACGACGAGATGACGCCGGCGAGCGAGGCCATCAGCGCCGACACGACGAACAGGCCGACCTTGACGCCATTGACATTCACGCCGCGCGCGCGGGCGGCGTTGGGGTTGCCGCCTGCGGCCTGGATCCAGTTGCCGGTGCGGCTCTGCGTTAGCACGTAGCCAAGCGCGATCGCCGCGCCGATGAACCAGAACAACGACATGTAGATGCGGAACGGTCCAATGAAGAAATCGCCGACCAGCGCTTCCGCCAGCCAGCTGCCTTCGGCGCTCCAGGTGCGCTGCGGGAACCCGTCGGTGACGAACAGCGCCGTGCCGCGCACGACGAGGAGCATGCCGAGCGTGACCAGGAAGGACGGGATCTTGAGCTGCGTCACGAACCAGCCATTGACCAGCCCGATGAAAGCCGCGACCACCAGCGCGACAAGCAGGCCTACCTCCAGCGAGGTGACGCCGCCATTGAACAGCGTCCACATCAGCACCGGCGAAAAGCCGAACAGCGAGCCGACCGAGAGGTCGAACTCGCCCGATGTCATCAAAAGCGTCATCGCCAGCGCGATCAGGCCAAGCTCGACCGTGAAGGCGAGGATGTTGGAGATGTTCTGCGGCGACAGGAAATCGGGATTGATGACCCAGAAGACGACGAGCTCGATGACGAGCAGCACGAAGGGCCCGAATTCCGGCCTCGCGATCAGGCGTTGGGTAAGCGAATGGTTTTCCACGTTGAATCCTTGGGTGGAAAGGTCGAGAACGCCGACCGTGTCAGGGGGCTCGGCGAAGTGAAAAAGGACAGTCGCGGCTACGGGAGCGGCCGCGACTGTGCGCAGGCGATTCCGAAAATCGGACCGGATTCTCGCAAAGGCCGTGCGCAAAATCGAGCTGCCCGCCGCGCGTCTGGAAATGACGCGCGGCGCTGCAGGGGACGGATCACTTCCCGGACAGGATCTTGTCGTAGACCCCGGCGGTGTCCTTTTCGTAGAGCGCGCCGGTGATAACGTTGAAGCCCGGAGGGATGCCGGCGGCCGCCATGTTGGCGAGCGAGAGCGCGACGTAGCTGGTCGCCTGCGGGTCCTGCCACTGCGCGGCGTTGACATAGCCGTTCAGCACTTCCTGGGTGGTGTCGAGCGAGTTGCCCCAGCCGACGACCGGGATTTCGCCGGGCTTGATGCCGACCTGGTCGAACACCCGTTTGATCGAGCCGGTGACGAGGTCGCCGAGGCCGATGATTGCCTTCACCTTGCCTTTGTGCGCGGTCAGGTAGTCGACCATGCGGTTGATCACTTCTGCCTGGTCGAGCGTCGCCTCGGTGATTTCATAGGTGATGCCGAGCGGTTCGAAGACGCTCTTGATGCCTTCCTCTTCCTGCACGCCATAGGTGGCGCCGGGAACCTCGACCGGCATCCAGACGAAGTCGCCCTTCTTCACCAGGCCCTTGTCGACCAGATACTGCGCCCAGTGCTTGCCGAAAGTGACGTTGTCGCCGCCGACATAGGCGTTGAAGTTGGCCTTGGGATCGGGCGTGTTGAAGTTGATGATCGGGATGTTGGCCGCGCGCGCTTCCTTGGCGATCTCGACCAGGCTGCCCGGATCGGGGCTGGTGGTGACGATGCCGTCGGCCTTGGCCGAGATGGCGGCGCGAACCGCCTCCTGCTGTGACGCCACGTCGCCATTATGGAATGAGGTGTTGACGGAGTTGCCGGTATCGGTCGCCCATTGCTTGGCGCCGGCCAGGAAGTAGGTCCAGACCGGGTCGGCCGGACCACCATGCGAAATCCAGTAGAAGGTCTTGGCCTGCGCCGCCGCCGGAATGGCGAGCGCCACGATCAAGCCAAGCACGAGCAGTCTTAGCCTCGTCAGCATATGGTTTCCTCCCATGTTGAAACGACTTCCACGTCGGACGCGATGCGGCCCAAAAATCGCATTTCCTGCCAGCGCCGAGCGGGTGCTTAGAGGGCATCCCCTTTCCGGCCCGATGGCAAGCCTCCAAGCGCCAATGGATGTTGGCGCAAGGCAGGACGCCATCAGCAATCCCATTAGATTGCATCAGTTTGGGTGATATTTGCGTGAGGTTGTCGAGCGGGACTCAGCCGCGCGGACCGTTCTGCCTGCGCTCCGCGCGCCGGCCGCGCCAGATCCTGCCCAGCCAGTCGACCGCCAGCGACAGCGAGGCTTGTCCATGTGGCATCGATGCCGAGCCGAGGGATCGCGCTCGGCACCGCCTGTATGACCAGTATGCCGATGGCGGCGCCGATGGCGCTGCCATGCCCGCGCGACAGCCTCGTGCCGCCAAGCAGCGCCGCGGCGATTGCCAGCAGCGCAAAGCCGTTGCCGTCATTGAGAGGATGGTGCCCTGCGCGCCGAGATGGACGACGCCGGCGAGTCCCGCAATTGCGCCCATCAGTGCCAGCGCCATGAGCCAGACGTTGCCCGTCGCGATGCCGGCATGGGCGGCGGCTTCCGGATTGCTGCCCCTGGCCTGCACCCGGTAGCCGAAGCGGCCCGCAGTCACCGGGCCTCAACATAAAATTGTGTTGATGAAGGCCGGTTCTTGCAGGGTTGTCAGATCAGACCGGCCCTGGCGAGGTCGCGCATCAGATGGCTGGCGCCATAGGTCCAGTGCGGGCAATCCGGTGACAGGCGCACACGGTTGACCAGCGCGCCGAGTTTTTCCGACGAGATGGTGACGATATCGCCGACCTTGTGGGTAAAGCCCTTGCCCTTCTCGCCGCGATCCTTCGACGGCACGAACATGGTGCCGAGATAGAGCGCCAACCCGTCGGGATACTGGTGATGCGGCCCCATCGCTGCCTTGACCAACTCCTCCGGCGAGCGGCTGATCTCGGCCATCGAGCTTGCGCCCTCCAGCGAGAACCCGTCCTCGCCCTCGACGCTGAGCCGCACCGTGGCGCGCTTCACATCGGCAATGGAAAACGTCTCGTCGAACAGCCGGATGAACGGACCGAGCGCTGCCGAGGCATTGTTGTCCTTGGCCTTGCCGAGCAGCAGCGCCGAGCGGCCCTCGACGTCGCGCAGATTGACGTCGTTGCCGAGCGTGGCGCCGACGATCCGGCCGGTGCTGTCGGCGATCATGGCGATCTCCGGCTCCGGATTGTTCCAGGT
>NZ_RZSG01000051.1:0-17447 GCF_003997725.1 Mesorhizobium sp. M4A.F.Ca.ET.050.02.1.1 | reverse complement strand
TCGCCCGCCCCTGGCTGTCGCCGCTCAACCGGCGGCGCCTGCAGAACTTCAAGTCGAACCGGCGCGGCTTCTGGTCGTTGTGGATCTTTCTCATCCTGTTCGTGCTGTCGCTGTTTTCCGAGTTCATCGCCAACGACAAGCCTATCATCGCCTCCTACAAGGGCGAGATCCTGTTTCCGGTGCTGATCGCCTATCCGGAAGAGAAATTCGGCGGCTTTTATGCCGTTACCGATTATCGCGACCCCGTCATCCAGGACGAGATCAACGCCAATGGCTGGATGATCTGGCCGCCGGTGCGCTACTCCTACCAGACGGTCAACAACGCCATTCCCGAGGCGGCACCGACCAAGCCGTCCTGGCTCTACGACAAGAAGACGCTCTGCAATCAATACCCGCAAGGCGCCGCCGATCCGGACTGCTCGGTCGGCAACTGGAACTGGCTGGGTACCGACGACCAGGCGCGGGACGTGCTGGCGCGGCTTATCTACGGCTTCAGGATCTCCGTCCTGTTCGGCCTGATCCTGACGGTGGGGTCGTCGCTGATCGGCGTGGCGGCCGGCGCCATGCAGGGCTATTTCGGCGGCTGGACAGACCTTCTGTTCCAGCGCTTCATCGAGATCTGGTCGGCGATCCCGGTGCTTTATCTGCTCCTCATCGTGGCCGCCATCCTGCCGCCCGGCTTCTTCATCCTGCTCGGCCTGATGCTCTTGTTCTCCTGGGTGGCGCTGGTGGGCGTGGTCAGGGCCGAGTTCCTGCGCGCCCGCAACTTCGAATATGTCAACGCCGCGCGCGCTCTTGGCGTGCCCAACCTGACCATCATGTTCCGCCACCTTCTGCCCAACGCCATGGTGGCGACGCTGACCTTCCTGCCCTTCCTGCTTTCAGGCTCGATCTCGACATTGACCTCGCTCGACTATCTCGGCTTCGGCCTGCCGCCGGGCTCGGCCTCGCTCGGCGAAATGCTGAAACAGGCGCAGCGCAACCTCAACGCGCCGTGGCTCGGCATCTCCGCCTTCATCGTCATCTCGCTGATGTTGTCGCTGCTGGTCTTCGTCGGCGAGGCGACGCGCGACGCCTTCGATCCGCGCAAGACGTTCAAATGAGCGAGCCCCTGCTTTCCATTCGCGATTTGAGCGTTGCCTTCGCGCAAGGCGGCAAGCAGTCGCTGGCCGTCGACCATATCGCCTTCGACATCGCCAAGGGCGAGACGGTGGCGCTGGTCGGCGAGTCCGGTTCCGGCAAGTCGGTCTCGGCGCTGTCGGTGCTGAAACTGCTGCCCTATCCGACAGCCAGCCACCCGTCGGGTCGGATCCTGTTCCAGGGCTCCGACCTGTTGTCCATGGACGAGCGGGCGCTGAGGCGCGTGCGCGGCAACAAGATCACCATGATCTTTCAGGAGCCGATGACCTCGCTCAATCCGCTGCATACGATTGAGCAGCAGATCGTCGAGGTGCTGAAGCTGCACCAGGGGCTTGGCGACCGGCAGGCCCGCGCCCGCACGCTGGAACTGCTCAACGAGGTCGGCATCCGCGAGCCGGAAAAGCGGCTCGACGCCTATCCGCACCAGCTGTCCGGCGGCCAGCGCCAGCGCGTCATGATCGCCATGGCGCTGGCCAACGAGCCGGAGCTTTTGATTGCCGACGAGCCGACGACGGCGCTCGACGTCACCGTGCAGGCGCAGATTCTCGAACTCCTGGCGAAGCTGAAGGCCCGCAAGGGCATGTCGATGCTGTTCATCACCCATGATCTCGGCATCGTCCGGAAGATCGCCGACCGAGTCTGCGTGATGACCAAGGGCAAGATCGTCGAGAGCGGCCCGACCAAGGACATCTTCGCCAACCCGCAGCATGCCTATACCAAGCACTTGCTGGCGGCCGAGCCCAAAGGCAAGCCGCCTGCCGCCAACGCGGACGCCAAGGCGGTGATGACGGGGAAGGACATCAAGGTCTGGTTCCCGATCAGGCGCGGCTTCTTCCGCCGCACCGTCGACAATGTGAAGGCGGTGGACGGCATCGACGTCACCGTGCGCGCCGGCCAGACGCTCGGCGTGGTCGGTGAATCCGGCTCGGGCAAGACGACGCTTGGGCTGGCGCTGGCCAGGATGATCTCGTCGACCGGAACCATCCAGTTCGACGGGCGCGACATCAACCAGCTCTCCTTCAATGCCATGCGGCCGCTCCGGCGCGAGTTGCAGATCGTCTTCCAGGATCCATTCGGCTCGCTCAGCCCGCGCATGTCGATCGCCGAGATCATCGAGGAAGGGCTTAAGATCCACGAGCCGAAGCTCACGCCCGACCAGCGCGACGACAAGGTCGTCGACGTGCTGAAAGAGGTCGGTCTCGATCCCGAGACGCGCAACCGCTACCCGCACGAATTCTCCGGCGGCCAGCGCCAGCGCGTGGCGATCGCCCGCGCCATGGTGCTCAACCCGCGCTTCGTCATGCTGGACGAGCCGACCTCGGCCCTCGACATGAGCGTGCAGGCGCAGGTCGTCGACCTGTTGCGCAACCTGCAGGTCAAGCATGATCTCGCCTATCTGTTCATCAGCCACGACCTGAAAGTCATCCGCGCGCTTGCCAACGACGTCATCGTCATGCGCAATGGCCAGATCGTCGAAACCGGGCCGTCAGAACAGATTTTTGGCAGCCCGCAAACGGACTATACTCGGGCGCTGATCTCGGCCGCATTCCGGATCGAGACGGCACCGACCGGTGTGGTCAGCGAGTAGGTTGAGCCCAAGGCCAGAACTGAAATGACTGGGAAGAAAAATCCGCACATGGAAAAGGGCCGCGTCCTGCTTGCCGTCACCGGCTTTCATCCGCAGCGTTGGCGCGAGCTGCTCTCGGCCGAGCGCGAGGTGGTGCTGGAGCCGGACGGCGCCAGCGATCCTTCGATCACCTATGCGGTGGTGTGGAAGCAGAAGGCCAATCTACTTTCGTCCCTGCCCAATCTGCGCGCCATCTTCTCGATCGGCGCCGGCGTCGACCACATCTTCGCCGATCCCGGCCTGCCCGACGTGCCGATCGTCAAGGTAGTCGCCGACAACCTCACCCAATACATGACCGAGTACGTGGTTTGGCGCGTGCTCGACCATCACCGCCAGGGCATGCTCTATCAGGCGCAGCAGAAGAAGAAGACCTGGCACGAGCCGCCGCAGCGCCCGGCCGGCGACATCTCGGTCGGCATCATGGGGCTCGGCAATCTCGGCCGCGCCGCGGCATCGGTGTTGCTGTCGCTCGGCTTCGCGGTCAATGGCTGGTCGCGCTCCGAGCGGCCGATGAAAGGTGTTTCCACCTATGCGGGCGAGGCCGGGCTGATCCCCTTCCTCAACGCCACCGACATATTGGTGGTGCTCTTGCCGCTGACGGCCCAGACGCAAGGCATCGTCAGCTACAGTCTCCTGAAGGAGCTGCGCAGGCGCAACGGCCTCGGCGGCTCGGTGCTGATCAATGCCGGACGCGGACGCCTGCAGAAGGACGCCGACATCCTGCGCGCGCTGGACGACGGCACGCTGAAGGAGGCGAGCCTCGACGTGTTCGAGGTCGAGCCGTTGCCGAAGACCAGCCCGCTATGGGCGCATCCGAAAGTGTTCGTGACGCCGCATGCGGCGGCGACCTCGGATCCCGTGCATCTGGTGCCGATCATGCTGCGGCAGATGGCGGCGTACGAGCGCGGCGAGAAGCTCGACAATGTCGTCGACCGCGAGGCCGGCTACTAAATCCTCAGGAAGGTTTTGACCCGGGCAGCTCGAACTTGTTCTTCTTCGCCGGCTTGCCGCAGTCCCGGCGTTCGATCGATCGGTTCATGGCGTCGATCTGGCCTGCCGCCTTGTCGGCATCGCGCCTGGCCTTCGAACGCATATCCGGTGTGAACGGGCCGAAGCCCATGGCCGGATTGGAGAAGGTCGTCTTAGCCGTTGTCGGCAGTTGGCTTTGCTCGGCCAGGGCGTTGCGCTGGGCAATCAGCTGATCGCAAGGCACGTTGTCGTATTGCAGCGAGGACTGCACGTCCTCGTCCTGGCGTTCCGACATCGAGGTGCCGCCGACGCAGCCGGCCGTTGCCAGGCACGAGGCCAAAACCATGATCTTCCAGCGCATGGTATCTTCCTCTCTTTTCGGTATCCGCCCAGCGCAACCCCGACACGCGATTCGGGCTTTTTCGCAGCAAACGGAGCTCGGCGGGGACAGAGGGGGATCACAGCGTTGGTGATTTGCCCGCCACCACGGCCAGGCCATCTATTGGCTCGCGGCGGTCGTGCCGGATGACCGTGCGTTGAAGCCACCGGACGGAAAGTCCGTTAGCGGCCAGGACGATCCCCACATAGGCCTCGGAATGCGCGTAGCGGCGTGACGGCCGCAGCGCGAAGCTATCGCCGCCGGCCGGTTCCGTGTCGGCCAGCGTCTCGACAGAGAACGCAAACAACCCATCCTCGGCAAGCATGCCGGCGACTGTCCTCACAATGCCCTCAAGCGCGCCGACATAGATGAAGACGTCGGCCGCGACCACGAGGTCGGCTTTGGGACCGGCGTAGACAAGATCCTGCAGGTCGGCCTTGACGAGTCGATCGTAGACGCCTTTGGCCCGCGCCTTCCGCAGCATGGCGGCGGAGATGTCGTAGCCCTCGAGCCGGTCGACGATCGGCCGCAGCCTTTCGCCCATCAGGCCGGTCCCGCAGCCGAGATCGAGTGCCAGCGATAAGCGCCCTGGCCGGACCGATCGAATGGCCTGGTCGAGTAATTCGGGCATCCGGTAGCCGAGCTTGTTGACGAGCATGTCCTCGAAGCTCTCGGCATAGTGGTCGAACAGCGTCTCGACGAAAGCGCTGGGCGGAGCCGCGGCCGTCGGCGCCTTGCCGGCGAGTTGCAGCTTCAGCGCGGCGCCCAGCCGGTCCGCAGGCTCCAGCCGCAACGCCATCGCCCAGGCCTGCGCGGCCTGATCGGGCTGGCCGGCGGCTTCCTGCATCTCGCCGAGGCGGAACCAGCCGGCCGACCATTGCGGCGCCAGCTCCAGCGCACCAAGCAGCAGCTCCGCCGCAGCAGTGGGATCGCCGGAGGCGCCGAGCATCTCGGCGAAGTCGGCGCGGCGGTCGGCGGTCAGGTCGCCGGACGAGGCCTGGAACGGTTTCATGGTGCAAGGATCCCACCGGCGATCGGACCGGCGGCTGGCTGTAGAATGAGTCAGCAGTCTCTGGCAACAGGCTTCCCGCGCCGGATTTAGCCACTATCTTGAAGCCATGCGCGCCAGCGACCTGCTCAAGCCCCGCCCCGAGGGCCTCTACTGCCCGCCCGGCGATTTCTTCATCGACCCGGTGCGGCCGGTGGAACGCGCGCTGATCACGCACGGCCACTCCGACCATGCGCGCTCCGGCCACGGCTCGGTGCTCGCGACCCGGCAGACGCTCGACATCATGGCGTTGCGCTATGGCGAGGATTTTGCCGGGACCACGCAGGCCGCCGTCCTCGGCGAGACGATCGACCTCAACGGCGTGTCGGTCAGCTTTCATCCGGCGGGCCATGTGCTGGGCTCGGCGCAGATCGCGGTCGAGCATCGCGGCATGCGCATCGTCGCTTCCGGCGACTACAAGCGCCAGAAGGACGACACCTGCCAGACGTTCGAGCCGATCCCTTGCGACATCTTCATCACCGAGGCGACGTTCGGCCTGCCAGTGTTCCGCCATCCGCCAGACACCGAGGAAATCGCCCGGCTGCTGAAATCGGCGGCGCAGTTTCCGGAGCGCTCGCACCTGATCGGCGCCTATGCGCTCGGCAAGGCACAGCGCGTCATGCGGCTCTTGCGCGACTGCGGCTACGACAGGCCGATCTATATTCATGGCGCGCTGGCGAAGCTCAGCGAATATTACCAGCGCCAGGGCATCGACCTCGGCCAGCTCGACCCAGCAACGGTCGACAGCGGCGGCAAGGATGATTTCGCGGGCGCCATCGTCGTCGGCCCGCCGGCGGCCTTCGCCGACCGCTGGGCGCGGCGCTTCCCCGATCCGATCTCCTGCTTCGCCTCGGGCTGGATGCGCATCCGCCAGCGCGCCAAGCAGGGCGGCGTCGAACTGCCGCTGATCATCTCCGACCATGCCGACTGGGACGAGCTGACCACCACGATCAAGGAGACGGGCGCGGCGGAAATCTGGGTGACGCATGGCCGCGAGGAGGCGCTGGTGCGCTGGTGCGAGCTGGAAGGCATCGCGGCGCGGCCGCTGCATCTTGTCGGCTATGAGGACGAGGGCGATTGAGTTGAACCGCTTCGCCGAACTCCTCGATCGCCTCGTGCTGACGCCGTCGCGCAACGGCAAGCTGACGCTGCTGACCGACTATTTCCGCAGCGTCGAAGACCCCGACCGCGGGCTGGCGCTCGCCGCGATAACCGGGGACCTGTCGATCGCGGCGGTCAAGCCGGCGATGCTGCGGGCGCTGGTCGTCGAGCGCATGGACCCTGTGCTGTTCGGCTATTCCTACGACTATGTCGGTGACCTCGCCGAGACGGTGTCGCTGGTCTGGCCGCAAGCGCCCGGAAATATCTCGAACCATGCGCCGACGCTGGCCGAGGTGGTCGGCAGACTGCAGGCGGCGAGCCGCTCCGACGGGCCGCAGGTGCTGGCGAGGCTGCTCGACAGCGCCAGCATTTCGGCGCGCTTTGCCATCATCAAGCTGGTGACCGGCGGCCTGCGCATCGGCGTGTCGGCGCGGCTGGCAAAACAGGCGCTGGCCGATCTCGGCAAGGTCGACGTCACCGAAATCGAGGAGCTGTGGCACGGCCTGACGCCGCCATACACCACGCTGTTCGCCTGGCTTGAAGGCAAGGCCGGCAAGCCGGAGCGGACCGCGCTTGCCCTGTTCAGTCCGGTGATGCTGGCCAATCCTGTCGGCGACGGCGATCTCGAAAAGCTCGATCCGGCCGACTATGCGGCCGAATGGAAATGGGACGGCATCCGCGTCCAGGCGGTGTGCGAGGGTGGCATCCGCCGGCTCTATTCGCGCACCGGCGACGACGTCTCCGGTGCCTTCCCGGATCTTGCCACGGCAATGGCTTTCGAAGCGGCGCTCGACGGCGAACTGCTGGTCGGCGACCCCCGCCAGGCGACCGGCACGTTTTCGGACCTGCAGCAGCGGCTGAACCGCAAGAGTGTGTCGCAGAAGATCCAGCAGCAATATCCAGCGTTCATGCGCTGCTACGACGCGCTGCAGATCGGCGGCGAGGATTTGCGCACGCTGCCCTTCCGCGAAAGACGGGCTCGCCTCGAGGCCTTCATCGGCACCCTCGACCCCAGCCGTTTCGACCTTTCGCCGCTGGTCGAATTCCCCGAATGGCAGGCGCTCGAACAACTGCGGCAGGCGCCGCCGCATCCGATCATCGAAGGGGTGATGCTGAAGCGTTGGGATTCGCCCTATCTAGCCGGGCGGCCGAAGGGTCCGTGGTTCAAGTGGAAGCGCGATCCGCACACGGTCGATGCGGTGCTGATGTATGCACAGCGCGGCCATGGCAAGCGCTCCAGTTTCTACTCCGATTACACGTTCGGCGTCTGGTCAGGCACGGAAGGGTCCGAGGAACTGGTGCCCGTCGGCAAGGCCTATTTCGGCTTCACCGACGAGGAGCTGAAGCAAATCGACAAATATGTCCGCGACAACACGGTCGAGCGCTTCGGCCCGATGCGCTCGGTGCGGGCCGACCGCGACAACGGCCTGGTACTGGAGGTGGCGTTCGAGGGGCTCAACCGCTCGACCCGGCACAAATCGGGCGTCGCCATGCGCTTTCCGCGCATTTCGCGGCTGCGCTGGGACAAGCCCGCGGCCGAGGCCGACCGCATCGAGACGCTGCAGGCGCTGCTCGACCGCTAGCTGCAATCGACATTACTGCGCGATTGAGACGCGGATCTCATAGATGTCGACCGACTTGCCCTGCTTGTCGAAGTCGGAGTTGACGGCGATGGTGCCGGCCGCGCCCGGATGCTTGTCCGGGAACTGGACGTCGAACAGATACTCGTTGCGCTCGTGCCCGACCGCATAACGCTTGCGGCCGCAATCACCGAGCTCGCCGAAATTGCAGTCGACCGAGATCTGCGTCTCCTTGCCCTCTTCCGAGCGCGCGACGATGTCGAACATGGCATGCTTGCCGACCAGCTTTTCCAGCACGCCCTGGCCGACGTCAAAGGCGATGGCCGAGCCTGACGCGCCGGAGCGGATGCGCAGGAATGAGCCGGTGTCGTCCTGCATCACCTCGGCCTTGGCATCGGCCGGTGCCGCGACATGGGTCGGGTCCGCAGGTGAGAAGACATTGATCCACTCGCGCTGCTGCGCGGCGTCGCCCTGCTTTTCCGGCGACCCGGCGGGCGGCTCGGCCGCCTCGTCGTCCTCGACCGTCGGCGGCGCCTGGGGCGGGCCGGTGTCGAGCTCGGCCGCGGTCTTGAAGACGCCGGTCTCCTTGGCGAAGTAGATACCGATACCGGCGGCCGCCAGCAGCGTCACGCCGAGGAAGATCGCCGTCAACGGCAGGCGCCGCCCCCTGATCCGACGCTCGTCGCGATCTGGCGCGACCTCCGCCTCGCCGTCTTCCGCCGCGGCGGATGCAGGCGTATCGAGAGTCGGGGCGTCGGGAAGGTCGCCCGGCATGATGTCGGGCACGACAGGCAGCACACGCGAGCGCGGCGCATCGGCGGCCGAAGACTGCATCGGCCCGTCGACCACGATCGCAGGCGATGGCTGGGCAGGTGTGGCTTGCGTCGGCGGTTCCACCGGGGGCGCCGGCGCGGCGGTCTCGGCTGGCACGGCGATTTCAGAGGCCGCCGCCGGCGTGGCGCTCTCGTCCAACGCGGCGACATCGGGAACCGCCGGCAGGAACTCCGATTCGATCTCGGCGATCTTGGCCTGCACCGCCTTGCGGCGCTTGATGGCCAATTCCACGGTCACGTTGGGATTGGCCTGCAGAACGCGGTCGAGCGCGGCAAAGGCCGAACGATAGACCCGCTCGCGAAAGACGCGGTCCTCGGCATTGCCCTTCTCGAAGGCGTTGCGGATCGCTTTTTCGATCGCGTCCAAGCCAAATCCCTCTGCACGTTTCCTGCCATGATCGTTAGCGGCAGGCGGCCAATCAATCAACGGGCCGGCGGCCGCATTCTGCGCGGCGCGCCCGGACAAACCCGATTTCGGCGGTTTTTTACAAGGAAATCAACATATTTCGCCGAGGCCGTCCCACACCGACCGCCCAATACGGCGTTTCGGCATGCGGCGCATCGTCTGGACAGATCCTTCCAGCCCGGATCAGCACAACACGAATTGCCGGGTTCCGGCTCGAATTCGCGGTTGGTTATTTGAATTCGCCGCAAGCCATCTTGAATTCGCGGCGGGTTGAGTCTATCACCCAGCCCATCTTGGAGGCCTAGCGCTTCCCGGGCCGCTTTAGCTCAGTTGGTAGAGCACATCATTCGTAATGATGGGGTCGCGTGTTCGAGTCACGCAAGCGGCACCAGTTTCCCCCCGGGTTCCCATTCCCTGCGACAAAAACGCTCGAGGCATCTCGATCATTGTCGCGGCCCTGGATCGCGCCGCAAACCAGGTTTTCTTCCGGGATAGCTTGCGACGCTGCATCCCTTATCCCAGCGTCGCCACCGTCTTCAGCGCGCCATCGAGCATGTCGCCTTTCTCGTCCTTCAGCGCCGCTTCTCGCAGCCAGCGGATCCAGTCGGCCGCATCATCGCGGCCCTTGAGCATGGTGAGCGCCGAAAGCACGCGGTCGAACTTTGACTGGGCGCGGGCGTGGGTGTCGCTGTATCCCTTGATCAGCCTGCGGCAGTTCAGGATTTCCGTGCCAAGCACGTAATCTTCGCGGGCGTGGACGAGCGCCAGTTCGTACCAGCGCTCCAGATGCTCCATCTCGACCTTGTGGCGCAGCAGGCGGCGGCGCCAGCGGCGCAGGCCGCCGATGAACCACAGCATTGCGAAGCCGGTGAGGCTGTCGGTGCGGATGCGGCGGCCGCGATTGATGCGGCGGTCGAGGAAGTTGGCAAGCTTCGGTCTGTCCTCGATGTAGCTGCCGAGACCCGCCGGCAGCGTGCCGCAGAACTCCTCGATGCGCGGATGGAAATATTCCGTCAGCTGCAGGACCGTTCCATCCTTGACGCCGACCTCCTTGCGCACGCGCCTGTCGCGGGTCGAACGGGTCTTGAGATCGGCAACGCGGATCATGTCGTCGTAGCACATGGCATTGGCGAGATGTTTCGCCGCGGCGATCGACAGCGCGTAGGCGTGTTCCGGGCCATCCAGCGCGACGGCCTTGTCCAGCCGGTCGAGATACTCGCCGCCATAGGCGATGTCCTGGTAGTCGACGACTTTTTTCAGGCCGCGTTCGGCCATGTCGCGCGCCGGCTTTGGCAAGGCACCAACGCGGGCGGCCAGCTCCTGCCAGCCTTTCAGCAAGATTTCCGGTCCACGGACCTTCGCCGTTGACTTGGCTTCGGTGACGGCATGTTTCGCCGCCTGCTCGCCTGCCGGTGCAGCCGCGATGCCGCGCGTGCGATCGTAAGCGGCGGCGAAGGCGGCGAGGCTGGCTTTGACGCCGCGGCCGCCGGCGCCGCCGATCGCCTGCTCATAGTTGTCCCGCGCAAAGGGCAGCGCATCTGAACCGGCCAGCGCGCCGAGCAGGCTGGCCGAGATCATGGTGCCATTCTCGGCGGCGATCTTTTCCATGTCGAAGGCGATGAATCGCCTGGCCGCGGCTTGCGCCGTCGCGTGCACCTTCTCGGACGAGGCGCGGCCGTCGCCGGGCTCGATCTTTTCCGACACGGCGGCGATGCGGTGCGAGGAAGCGATCAGCGTCGTGCGCTCGGGCGTGACGAAGCCGCGGATGATGGCGCGACCGGCCTCCATCAGCTCGGCGGCGATCAGTATGTCGACATCGCCCTGCGACGGCGACAGCGCGAAGACCGGCAGCCGGCCGGTGTCGCGGGCCATCTCGATGTAATAGATCGTCGCGCCGGTACGCTGGGCGACGCCCGCCACTGAGGTTGACTGGGCGATATAGCCGCTGCGCTCGGCGACGTCGGTGATCCAGTCGGCGAGCACGCCGCCGCCCTGGCCGCCAACGGCAAGCACGGCGAGTTTTATCACCCGCTCGTCACCGGCGGCGTCCGTCCTCGGGCGCGAGGCTGTGTTCTCGTCAAGCATCGGCGAACACCAGCCGACGGCTTTCGCGGCGGCGCTGCAAAAGGCCGATCATGGCGCGACGCGCGCTTTCCAGGAAGCAGTCCCAGCGGCCGGGGTTGTGGACCACATCGGCACGGTAGAAGGACGGGCAGAGCACGGCGGCGTCCGCCACCTCGCCGCAATTACCGCAGCCGACGCAGTTCTGGTCGATCGATGCCACCGGATCGTCGCGCAGCGGATCGTCGAGCGACTTCACCGACAGCGACGGACAGCCGGAGAGCCGCATGCAGGCGTGGTCGCCGGTGCAGATGTCTTCGTCGACGCCGAACTTCGGCTTCACGACCCGCTCGCCGCCCTTGATTGCCTTGTCGACCAGCGGCTTCTCGCGGCGCTGGCGGTTCAGCATGCATTCGGACGACGCGACGATGACCTTAGGACCCGTCTCCTCGGTAGTCAGCGCCTCACGGAGCGTCGCCTGCATCTTGCCGACATCGTAGGTGCGATCGATGTGGCGCAGCCACTTGACGCCCATGCCTTTCACCGCCTCGGTGATCGGATGCTTGGTCGATTTCGTCCTGTTGCTCGCACGGGAGGACAAGATGTCTTGGCCGCCGGTGGCGGCCGAGTAAAAGTTGTCAACGATGACGATGACGCCGTCGTTCTTGTTGAAGACCGCGTTGCCGATCGAGGAGGTCAGGCCGTTGTGCCAGAAGCCGCCGTCACCAACGAAAGAGATTGAGCGGCGCTTGGCGTCGGGCGAATTGAACGCGGAGGCCGAGGCCGGACCCAGCCCATAGCCCATGGTGGTGGCGCCGAGCTCGAAGGGCGGCATGATCGAGAACAGGTGGCAGCCGATATCGGAGGCGATGTGGTGCTTGCCGAGCTCCTGCTCGACCAGCTTGGTCGCGGCAAAGATCGGCCGCTCGGGACAGCCGATGCAGAAGCCTGGCGGGCGGCCGGGAACGACATTGACGAGATCGGCGGTGTCGATGCCTTCGCCGAGCCTGTTCGGCGCCCTCACCTCGCCCGGCAGCAGGTGCGGAGCGTTGGCCCGCAGGAAGGAGCCGATGCCGTCGAGCATGACCTGACCGGTGTATTCGCCGGCCATCGGCAAATGCTCCTTGCCGACCAGCCTGGTGCCGCGGCCGGCCTTGTGCAGCATAGCCGCGAGGGCCTGCTCGATGTAGTTGGGCTGGCCCTCCTCCACGACCAGAACCGCCTGCTTGCCTTCGCAGAAGGCGAGGAATTCGTCGTCGACCAGCGGATAGACGGCGTTCAGCACATAGAGCGACACGTCGGTGTCGCCATAGGTGTCGGCGAGGCCGAGCCGCTGCAGCGCGCGGATGACCGAATTGTACATGCCGCCCTGCATGACGATGCCGACCGAGCCGTGATCGGAGCCGAAGATCTCGTTGATCTTGCGGCTCCTGATGAAGTCGACCGCCGCCGGCCAGCGCTTGGCGACCTTTTCCTTCTCGTGCAGGAAGGAAGCGGGCGGCAGCACGATGCGACCGGTATCGCGGCGCGGCGCTTCCAGCGCATCGGCCACCGACATTGGCGGGCGCTTGTTGTCCTTGGCGATGAAGTGGCCGTGGACGTGGCAGCAGCGGATGCGCACCTGCAGCATGACAGGCGTGTTGGAGGCCTCCGACAGCTCGAAGCCGTCCTCGACCGCCTTGACGATCGAGGGCAGGTTCGGCCGCGGATCGAGCAGCCAGACCTGGCTCTTCATGGCGAAGGCGTGGCTGCGCTCCTGCATGATCGAGGAACCCTCGCCGTAATCTTCGCCGACGATGATCAGCGCCCCGCCGGTGACGCCGCCCGACGCCAGGTTGGCCAGCGCATCGGAGGCGACATTGGTGCCGACCGTCGACTTGAAGGTGGCGGCCCCACGGATCGGGTAGTGCACCGAGGCCGCGAGCATGGCGGTGGCGGTGGCTTCCGAGGCGCTTGCCTCGAAATGCACGCCGAGCTCTCCGAGAATGTCCTGAGCGTCGGCGAGCACGTCCATCAAGTGGCTGATCGGCGCACCCTGGTAGCCGCCGACATAGCCGACGCCGCATTGCAGCAGCGCCTTGGTGATGGCGAGAATGCCCTCGCCGGCAAACTCCTGGCCGGCGCCGAGGCGGAGCTTTTCGACTTCCTTGGCAAAAGACCGTTCGGCCATTGTGGCCTCCTTCAGTTGCCGCCGGCATCCGGCGGCGCGTACGTCAAACTCAAATGTCGTGCTTGCGGATGTTCTTCAGCATCTTCTGCAGGATCGCGATCAGCGCGGCGTATTCGGCGCCGTCGACGCCGTCGAACATGGCCTCGAAGGCATCGTGCATGGCCGGCCACGCGCGGGTGAACAGGGCCCGCCCGTCGTCGGTCAGGAACACGTGGCGGAAACGGCTGTCGGAGACACCCTGTTCACGCCGCACCAGGCCCTGCCCCTCAAGCGTGTCGAGCGTCCGGCTCAAGGTCGACTGCTCGATCACCGTGTAGACCGAGAGGTCATTGACGGTGACGCCGTCGGTCACCGACAGCACGGCCAGCGTGCGGACCTGCGGAATGGTCAGGCCCTGCTTGCGGAAATCCTCGCGCAGCGTGGCGTTGTAGCGGCCCATGATGCGGTTCATCAGGTAGGGCGCGAAATGCTGCAGGCCGATCTCGCCCAGGGTCGAGATGCGCTGGCGCTTCTGCTGGACCTTCTCCTCCATCACAGCCTCCCCGCCAGCAGGTAGCCGGAGCCGCCGCCAAGCCCGGCGCCCGGATGGGTCGAGGCGCCGATGTGGTAGAGGTTCTTGATGCCGGTCGCATGGTTGCGGCTTGCCTTGAACGGCCGCCACAGGAAGGCCTGGTCGATGGTCGACGAGCCGCCATAGGGATCGCCGCCGACCAGGTTGATGTTCATCGCTTCGAGGTCGGCCGGCGAATAGGCACGACGCGCGATCACACTGCCGCTGAAGCCGTCGATGTGGTTGGCGAGGATCGCTTCGACGCGGTCGGCATAGGCCTCGCGCAGCTCGGCGGTCCATTGCCCGTCCGCCGGAGCCGCGAGCTTGCCGGCGGCATCGCCCTTGATGTGGCGCGGCGACTCGGGCAGCTGCAGCCAGAGGATCGCCTTGCCCGCCGGGCAACGCGACGGATCGAGCGCGTGCGGCTGGCCGACGCAGATGGTCGGCACTTCCGGCAGCAGGCCGCGCAGCGCTTCGTTGCAGGCTTTGGAGACGCCGTCGAGGCCGGGCGTCAGATGCAGCAACGCCACCTTGTCCAGCCCCTCGCCGGGCCAGGCCGGCGGCTTGCTCAAGGCATAGTGGATCTGGAAGTTGCCCTTGCCGTAGCGATATTCGCGCGTCGCATCGACAGCCGCTTCCGGCGCATCCCTGCCGAGCAGGCGGCCATAAAGCTGGGTCGGCGTGACCGAGCAGATGACGCTCTTTTTTGCGTGCACCGTTTCGCCAGAGGCCAGCCGCACACCGGTGGCGCGGCCGCCTTCGAGGATGATGGAGGCGACGTCCGCGTCGGTGGAGATCACGCCGCCGCGCTCCTTGATCAGCGCCTCGAAGGCGGCGAGCAGGTTCTTCGCGCCGCCCTTGACGATCGGCGCGCCGGCAGCCTCCAGCGCAAACGCAATGACCTTGGCGATCTGACCGGAAAAGGCGTCTTCCGGCCCGAGGCCGGCATGCAGCACCCAGGGCGCCCAGAGCGCACGGATCGTCTCGGATGTGTAGGCCGTCTCCAGCCAGCCGCGCGCCGGCGCCAGCGCCTCGCCGAGGAAGGCGGCAAGGTTGCGCGGCCCGCGCCGCCAGGCTTCGCCGGTGAGCAGCTTGGTCGTCGGATAGGACCACAAGACGCCGCCGAGCAGGCCGAACAGCAGGCCGGCATTGCGTTCGACGCCACCGACATCGTTGCCGTGGCGGTCGCCGTCGCCCGAGGCGACCTTGTTGAGCGCCGCGATGTTGGCGGCGCGGTCGGTGCTGAGCACGGCATGGCTGCCGTCGGGCCTCAGCACGCCGGTCGGGGTCGCGGTGTGGCAGAATTCCAACCCATGCCGCGCCAGGTCCTTGCCAAGGGCTGCAAAGGCCGGCGAGGTGATGAACAGCACGAAGGTCGTCGCCATCACGTCATGGACGAAGCCGGGCGCGGTGATCTCCTCGGTGCGCATGCAGCCGCCGATGCGGTCGTTGCGCTCCAGCATGAGCACCTTCGCCCCCTTGCCGCCCAGCATCGCCGCGCAGACGAGGGCGTTGATGCCGCTGCCGACGATGATGTGGTCGGGGGCGTTCATTGGATGCTCCCGGGTGCTGGCAGTTGAAGGTCAATCGCGCAAAGCCGCGTTCCTGCGCGCCCCCCTCTGCCCTGCCGGGCATCTCCCCCACAAGGGGGGAGATCAGCTTGCATCACGGCTTTCGCCAATTGTCCTCGTTGCAGGGTTGAGCGGGGCGCCGAAACTGCCAATCTCCCCCCAAGTGGGGGAGATGCCCGGCAGGACAGAGGGGGGCGCCGCAGAGCGCTGACGCTCCAAGACGGCCGTCTCGACTTCATCATCACGACATTGCCTGCGAGCATGATCTTCTCCCGAAGACCGCCACCTCGCCCTATTTGCCCGGCACCAGCGCCAGGGCGCGGATCGGGCTGCCGGTGCCATGCTCGATCTTGAGCGGCGCGGCGATCAGGATCGCGCCTTTCGGCGGCAGCTGGTCGAGGTTGCAGAGGCTGGCCAGACCATAGCGGTTGGCCTTGTGCATCAGCGTGTGCGCCGGGAACGGCGGCTCCATGCCGCCGGCCTTGCCGGCATCGGTGCCGATGGTCTCCGAGCCCCAGCCCTTGATGTCCTTGCCGATCAGGAACTGGATGGCTTCCGCCGTCGGGCCCGGCGTGTGCGGGCCGGTTTCGTTGGCGTTGAGGAAAGCGGCTTCCGAGCCGTTGCGCTTGTACCAGTCGGTGCGCATCACCACCCACTCGCCGGCATTGATGGCGCCATGCTTGGCTTCCCAGGCCTTGATGTGGTCGACGGTGAGCAGGAAATCGTGGTCGGCGGCCGATTCCGTCGAGCAGTCGATGACATTGACCGGGCCGACGAAATTCTGCGCCGGAATGGTGTCGGTGGCGCCGTCCGGATAGTCCTTGCCGGTGATCCAGTGCTGCGGCGCATCGAAATGCGTGCCCGAATGCTCGCCGAGCTTCAGCCAGTTCCAGGCCCACCACGGCCCGTTCTTGTCATATTTGGAGATGGCGTGGATCTCGACCTTCGGCGTGTCGACGGCGAGCTCCGGCGGCAGCTTGATCAGCGGCGTGTTCGGCCCGAGCGGCGCCGACAGGTCGACCACGCGGATGGCGCCCGAAAGCAGCTGGCCGGCGACCTCGCCGAGGAGTTTTTGCGTGTCCATGGTCTCAGTTCCCTCTTTGTCGATGAAGATCGAGGCTCGTTGCGGCCCTTAATATCCTACTAGACGAAAACATATGCATCTGCAATTATCTTTAAGCATAAAGCATTTTGGGGCGAGGCGTGAGCGAGTTCGACGCCATCTTTGTCGGGGCGGGCCACAACAGTCTGGCATGCGCCGCGCATCTGGCGCGCAAAGGCTGGAAAACAGCCGTTTTTGAACGCAGTGCGGCAATCGGCGGCGCGGTGCAAACCCGCGAATTCACCTTACCCGGCTTCCGCCACGATTTCGGCGCGATGAATCTGAGCCTGTTCGCCGGCTCAGCCTTCCACCGGAAATATGCAAATGAATTGAAAAACCAGGGGCTGGAATTCGCTCCGGTGGCGGACTGTTTCGCCAGCGCCTTCCCGGACGGCAAATGGTTCGGCGTCAGCAACGACCTGGAGAAGACCGCCGCGCGGCTGGCCGCCTTCTCCGCAGCGGACGCCGATACTTGGCGGCGTCTTGTCGCCGCCTTTCCGGGCGAAGCCGAGCATCTGTTCCGGCTGCTGGGCTCGCCGATGAGCACCCGTGCGCTGGCCGGCACGGCCTGGAAGCTCTGGCGCAAGAAGGGCGTTGCCGGCGCGCTCGACACCGGCCGACTGCTGCTCTCCTCGCCCCGCGCGTGGCTCGAAGAAAACTTCGAGACGCCGCATGTGCGCGCGACGCTCGCCGCCTGGGGCATGCATCTCGACTTCGCGCCGGACATCGCCGGCGGCGCCGTGTTCCCCTATCTGGAATCGATGGCCAACCAGAGTTTCGGCATGGTGCTGGGCAAGGGCGGCGCCGACACCATGATCCGCGCGCTTGCCGGCATGGTGACGGCGGCTGCCGGCAAGATCGCAACCGGCGCCGAGGTCGCCGAGATCACGGTCGCCGGCGGCCGTGATCT
>NZ_RZSG01000519.1:0-4257 GCF_003997725.1 Mesorhizobium sp. M4A.F.Ca.ET.050.02.1.1 | reverse complement strand
GTTGAGCGGCAACATCGCCTCTCGCCATGGCTTGCGCCTTCGGCTACATGTCCGGCCGGAGACCGCGACATGGCCGAGACCGATACAAGAAAAACCATCGTGCTGACCGGTGCCAGCCGGGGCATCGGCCATGCGACGGTGAAGCGCTTCTCGCGTGAGGGCTGGCGCGTCATCACCTGCTCGCGCCAGGCTTTCGCCGAGGACTGTCCGTGGCCAGCGGGGCCGGAGGACCACATCAAGGTCGATCTCGCCGACCAGGAGGATGTCGGCATCGCCGTCTCGGAGATCCGTCACCGGCTGGAGGCGCATGGCGGCCAGCTCAACGCGCTGGTCAACAATGCCGGCATTTCGCCGAAGCTGAAGGACGGCAGCCGGATGAACTCGATCGACACGCCGATGCATGTCTGGCGTGACGTGTTCCAGGTCAATTTCTTCGCGCCGATCATGCTGGCCAGGGGCCTGTTCAAGGAGCTGGCGCAGGCGAAGGGCTCGATCGTCAACGTCACCTCGATCGCCGGCACCCGTGTGCATCCCTTCGCCGGCACGGCTTACGCGACATCGAAGGCGGCACTGGGTTCGCTGACGCGCGAGATGGCGCATGATTTCGGCCCGCACGGCATCCGCGTCAACGCCATCGCGCCGGGCGAGATCGACACCGCTATCCTGTCGCCGGGCACCGACAAGATCGTCGAGACGATCCCGCTCAGACGCCTCGGCGCGACGTCGGAAGTCGCCGACATCATCTTCTTCCTGTGCTCCGGGCAGGCGTCCTACGTCACCGGCTCGGAAATCCACATCAATGGCGGCCAGCACGTCTGAACCTCGATTTCGGGGCAAAATCGCTCATCCGGTCATGGTGAGGACGGCCTTGCCGCTGAAGCTGCGCTGCCGCAGGGCGTCCAGCGCCTGGCCGATGTCTGTCCACGGCACAGTCAAGGCGACGCGGGTTTCCAACCGGCCAGCCGCGACCAGGGCGAGCAGTGAGACGATATCGGCGCCGATGGCTGGACCGGACGTATAGTAGGCGAAGGTCTGAAGCCTCGCCCCTTCATGGCCCGGAACGAACTGGCGAAATCCGACGGGCGTCAGTTCGCCGCTGCTTGAACCGAACATGACGATGGTGCCGCCCGGCGCGACGCGTTCGATCGCGTGCGCGAGGCTTGCGCCGCCGACCGACTCGGTGATCAGCGAGAACGGCCCCTCGGCCCGCTCGATCGACTCGACGACACGTTCGGCGCCCAGCCCACGCAGGTCCTCTTCATGCCGGGCGGCGGCGATCGCCGTCACCGAAGCGCCTTGCTCGCGGGCGATCTGGATCTGGAAACGACCGACCGCGCCGCTAGCGCCGGTGATCAGGACCCGCTGGCCGGCGAGGTCACCGCCATGGCGCAACGTCCTCAGCGCCGTCGTGCCGGCGACCGGAAGCGTGGCGGCGGAGCCGAAGCCGACGCCGTCCGGCAGGACGGCGAGACGGTCGGTCGGAACCGCGACACGTTCGGCCCAGCCGTGCTCGTCGACCAAAGCTGCGACCCGGGTCCCCACGCCAGGCCCGGAGCCATCGGTTGCTGCCCGTTCGACGACGCCGACGATGTCCTGGCCGGGTATCCAGCCGTCCGGGCGTATGCCGAGCAGGCGCAGCTCACCCCGGTTCAGCGAGGTTACGTGGACCGCAATGAGCGCCTCGTTCGCCAAGGGCCGAGGGTCCTCGACCTCGGCCAGCCTAAGCCCGGTGGCGCTGTCGGACGCGATGACGAGGGCGAGCATGGGGCTGTACCTTCCTGGACCAAGCCGGCGATGGGCGCGCAGCGTCAACGCGATCGCCATGCGCAAACCGGAGCCTATCGACTTCCATGGTCTAAGAATTTAGCTATAATTGCACACGGTCGCTAAAAACAGTCAATCATGAGACAGCCTCTTCGCTACCCATGGCTCGATTTCGATGTCGACGACGTCCACGCGCCGGCAATCGCCGTGCGCGTCGATGTACCGGAGACCAGGGCCGAGGTGCGCGACCACTGGCATCGCAAGGGGCAGCTCGTCTTCGCGCTGGGCGGCGGCGTCACCTGTCGGGTTCCGAGCGGCCTGTGGATGGTGCCGCCGCATTGCGCCGTGTGGATTCCGGGCGGCATGCAGCACAGCAACATCGCGACCGCCAATGCGCGGATTTTCTTCGTTTATCTCGAACCGGGGGCCGCCGAATTGCCGGACCGGTGCTGCACGCTTTCGATCTCGCCGCTGCTGCGCGAGCTGATCATCGAACTGTCGGATTGCGCGCCGGAGGAGGCACGATGCGGTTTCCTGGGAGGGATCCTGCTTGCCGAACTGCCGCGCATGCCTGTGCAGCAATTGCACCTGCCGATTTCGGCCGAGCCGCGCTTGCGGCGGATCGCCGAGGCGTTAGCGGACGATCCCGCCGACCGCAGCACGCTAGCGGAATGGGCGAACCGCGTGGCGCTCAGCGAGAGCAGTCTGGCACGCCTCGTCGTGAAGGAGACAGGGCTGACCTTCGGGCGCTGGCGCCAGCAGCTGCACCTGATCGTGGCGCTGCGCGAACTCGCCTCAGGCGCCAGCGTGCAGCAGGTCTCGGGCGATCTCGGCTATGAATCCGTCACGGCGTTTATCACCATGTTCAAGAAGGCGCTGGGCAAGCCGCCGGCAAAATATCTCAGCGATATCGCGCAAAACGGCGGCTCCGCATTTGTCGCTTGATCAACCTGGCTGGTGCAGGACGCGCAACTCAAACGGCTTGCGGTTTGATCTCCGGGGCGCGGGCGACCTCTTTCAACCCAGCGGGTGACCTACCCGTCACCACCTCGACGATGCCGCGCGCGATCTCGCGCTCGCCCATGATGACGGTGTCGGCGCCGAGTCCCTTGAGATGCTCGACCTCGGCATCGGAGTGGGCGCGGGCGATGACATTGATGCCGGGGTTGGCGGCGCGGGCGCGCAGCACGATCTGACCCGCCTCGAAGGCATTCGGAATTGCAAGGATCAGCCGCTTGGCGCCTTCCGGATTGGCGGCCGAAAAGACGTCCGCATTGGCGCCATTGCCGGCGATGGTTTCGACGCCATCGGCCTTCAGCTTCGCCAGCGTCTTGTCGGCGTCCTCGATGACCAGGAAGGGCAGGGCGGCTTGCTTCAGCGCCGCGCCGACGAGGCTGCCGACACGGCCGTAGCCGATCAGGATGGAATGGCCGGTAAGCGCGGTTCTTGGCGGCGGGCCGTCTTGCTTTTGCGGCGAAGCCGTCACCGAAGCCACCTGGCCGGGCTCGGTCGCCGGGCCGATCGGCCTTGCCTCTTCCGGCGGCGATGCCTTGGCCGAGCGTGCCTCCAGCCACGGTGTCATCCAGTCGATGGCCAGGAACATCAGCGGGTTGAGCAGGATCGACAGGATGGCGCCGGCAAGGATCAGGTCGCGACCCTGCTCGGGCAGGAGCTTCAGGCCGACACCGAGTTCGGCCAGGATGAAGGAGAATTCGCCGATCTGCGCCAGGCTGGCCGAGATCATCAGCGCCGTCGCGATCGGGTAGCGGAAGGCGACGACGATTACGAACGCGGCCAGCGACTTGCCGAGCAGGATGATGGCCAGCGTCGCCAGGATCGGCCAGCCATTGCTGACCAGGCTGAACGGGTCGAACAGCATGCCGACCGAGACGAAGAACAGCACCGAGAAGGCATCGCGCAGCGGCAGCGATTCCTCGGCCGCCCGGTGGCTGAGCTCGGATTCGCTCATGATCATGCCGGCGAAGAAGGCGCCCAGCGCCAGCGAGACGCCGAACAGCTTTGCTGCCCCGAAGGCGACACCCAACGCAATCGCCAGCACCGCCAGCCGGAACAGCTCGCGCGACCCGGTATGGGCGACATAATGCAGGATCCAGGGAATCACGCGGCGGCCCACCACCAGCATAACGATGACGAAGGCCACCACCTTGGCCAGCGTGACGCCGACGACGCCCCAGATGCCGTAGTTGGCCGGCAGCGCCAGCAGGCTGGCATGGTCGTCGGCCTGCGGCTGGCCGCCCAGCACACCGGCAAGCGCCGGCAAAAGCACCAGCGCCAGCACCATAGCAAGGTCCTCGACGATCAGCCAGCCGACGGCGATGCGGCCGCGCTCGGTCTCGATCAGCCGCCGTTCCTGCAAGGCGCGCAGCAGCACCACCGTCGAGGCGACGGACAATGCCAGGCCGAAGACCAGCCCGGCGCCCATCGACCAGCCGAGCAGCCAGGCAAGGCCGACGCCGAGCAGCGTGGCAAAGC
>NZ_RZSG01000518.1:0-4260 GCF_003997725.1 Mesorhizobium sp. M4A.F.Ca.ET.050.02.1.1 | reverse complement strand
CAGCCGGATCGCTTCCTCCACCGCGATCTCGTCGAACGGGTTCATTGCCATCTTGACGTTGGCGAGCTCGACCGCCGAACCGTCCGACTTGACCCGCACCTTAACATTGGCATCCACAACCCGCTTCACGGGCACAAGGATCTTCATTTTCCTGTCACCTCTTTCAAGATTTTGGGCGCGCTATAGCAGCGCGCGCCGGGTCAGAGTTGTCGAAAGCCGACATTCCAGACGGAATTCTGGACTTCATCCGCCGTTGCGGTGGCGTTTCCGTAGTGGCGGGAATCGGGCTCGTCAATATCCGCGACGCACTCAAATCGGTTCAGTCCTGGCTTGAAGCGGCTCCTCGACCCCACTGTGGCGCGGGCTGCGCTGCAGCTGGAGCGCTGGCGGCTGGTTCGGCCGGGACGCGCGCCTGCTCGACGTCTGGCGCAGGTTCGGGTTCCCCGTCCGCGCCGGCCAGCAGCGGCACGCCGCGGTTGCGCAGGACGAGCACCAGGACGGAGCCGGCGATGATGCCGCCGATGTGGCAGGCCCAGGAGACCTGGTCCTCGCCGCCGGCGGCGAACATGACGATCTGGAAGACGATCCACAGGATCAGCGGGATGAAGGCGGGGATGCGCAAGGGAATGCGGGCGAAGGCGAGCACCCAGACCTTCACCCTTGGGTAGAGGATCAGATAGGCGGCGACGACGCCGGCAATGGCGCCGGAGGCGCCGATCAGCGGCACCTGCGAATCCCAGGCCACCAACCCCTGGAAGAAGGCGCCGGCAATGGCGCAGGCGAGGTAGAAGATCAAATAGCGGATATGACCGAGGGCATCCTCGACATTGTCGCCGAACACCCACAGGAACAGCATGTTGCCGCCGAGGTGGAAAATGTCGGCGTGCAGGAAGGAATAGGTCAGGTAGCTCAGGCTCTCCGGGATGACGACGAATTCGGGCGAAAGCTCGACCTTGTCGTGGACGACGGAGGGGATGAAGCCGAGGCCGAGCACCGCCGCGTTGGTGAAATCCTCGCCGCCGAGCGTGGTGGCGAAATAGACGAGGACGTTGGCGACGATCAGGCCGATCGTCACATATTGCAGGTGGATGTGACGCAGTCTGTTGGTGTCGTATAGCGGGATGAACATGAGACCCTGGCCCTTCCGCTTCCACGTGGAGTCAGCGGTTCTTGCCGGGAACCCATAACACGTCGGCCTTTCCATTGTCATTGACCGCACGGGCGGCGACGAACAGAAAGTCGGAGACGCGGTTGATGTACTTGATCGCCTCGCGGTTGACCGGCTCGCCGGGGTCCTGCGCCAGCGCCACCATGATCCGCTCGGCCCGCCGCGCCACCGTGCGGGCAAGGTGAAGTGCGGCCGCCGCCGGCGTGCCGCCGTTCAGCACGAAGGATTTGAGCGGCTGCAGTTCCTTGTTGAGGAGGTCGATATCCTTCTCGACGCGATCGGTCTGCGAGGCGACGATACGCAACGGCTCATAGCTGAGCGGCTTGCCGTCATCCGGCACGGCGAGATCGGCGCCGAGATCGAAAAGGTCGTTCTGGATGCGGGACAGCATGGCGTCGATCGAGGGATGGCTGTCAACGGTGTGGATGCGGGCCATGCCGATGCAGGCATTGGCCTCGTCGACCGTGCCGTAGGCGTCGATGCGCAGGTCGGATTTCAGCCGCCGCTCGCCGGTGCCGAGGCCGGTGGTGCCGTCGTCGCCGGTGCGGGTATAAATCTTGTTGAGCTTGACCACGCGCCGCCTCTCCGGTCACTTGCGGGTGAAATACACCGCCAGCATGATCAGCACCAAGGCGATGAACTGCAACAGCACGCGCGCCTGCATCAGCTTGTTGGAGGTCATGCTGGAGCCGCCGCGCAGCATGTTGATCAGACCACGGATCAGGACGAACACCACGGCGAGCATGACGAGGACGGCGAGGATATTGAAGACGGTTGCCATAGTCTTTTTCCAATCAGTTCCGTTCAGGCGCGTTTGGAGAGCAGGCGGTAGAGCAACGATGCCGGCAGGATGCGTTTGAGGATCACGCCGATCCTGGCCGGCACTGTTACCACATAGTGTGGGCGTGGGCGCCGCGACAGAAGCGCATGGCGCAACGCGGTGTGGACCACCTCCGGTCCGGGCTTCAGCCGCGAGGTGCTGCCGCCGGCTCGCAGCCGCGCCAGTTGCGCCTCGTAGTCAGCGCGGTGGACGGAATGCTCATGATCGATGTTCTTCAGGAACCAGAACAGCCCGTTCGAGGCGATCTTCGACGTCACCGGCCCCGGCTCGATCAGCGAGACATGGATGCCGCTGCCCAGAAGCTCCTGATGCAGGCACAGCATCAGCCCTTCCAGCGCGTGCTTGGAGGCCGAGTAGGCGCCGCGAAAGCGGACCGGCGTCAGCCCGAGGATGGAGGAACAGTGGACGAGCCGGCCATGGCCCTGGCGGCGCATCACCGGCACGATGCGGCGGGTGAGATCGTGCCAGCCGAAGAGATTGACCTCGAACTGCTCTTTGAGCGCCGAAACCGGCAGGTCCTCGACGGCCCCGGGCTGCGCATGGGCGCCGTTGTTGAACAGCGCGTCGAGCCGTCCGCCTGTGCGCTCCAGCACCGAGGCGACCAGCGCCTCGATCGAGGCGGGCTCGCGATAGTCGAGATAGAAGGTCTCGATGCCGTCGGCCTCGAGCGCCGCGATGTCGGCCGGCTTGCGCGCCGTCGCGAACACCCGCCAGCCTTCCGCCTTCAGCGCCCGGGCGCAATGGGCGCCAATCCCGGAAGAGGCACCGGTAACGATGATGGTGCGCGGCGCGTTCACGGCGGAGTTTGACCTAGGGTTGCCATTTGCCGCATTCCCTTCCCATATTCGCGGCGTCGAGACAATCGAAGGGAACGCGGTACGTGTTGCGGAAGATCGTCGCCCTGCGCCGCGTGCTCTATGACGCGATCGGTCACTTCAACACCGATGACGGCTGGGCGATGGCCAGCCATCTGGCGATCACCTCGCTGATGGCGCTGTTCCCGTTCCTGATCTTCGCGACGACGCTGGCGAGCTTCCTCGGCGCGCAGGCCTTCGCCGACACCGCCGTGCATCTGGTCTTCGACACCTGGCCGGAGCAGATCGCCAAGCCGATCGCGCGCGAGGTGCTGAACGTGCTCACCGTCAGGCGCACCGACCTGTTGACCTACGGCGTGCTGCTCGCCGCCTACTTCGCCTCGAACGGCATCGAGGCGCTGCGCACCTCGCTCAACCGCGCCTATCGGGTGTCGGAAACGCGCGGCATCATCTATCGCCGCGTCCAGAGCATCATCTTCGTGCTGATCGCCACGGCCTGTTTCCTGGCGATCAGCGTGCTCCTGGTGTTCGCTCCGCTCTTGGCGCGGTTGGCGGAGGCCCATCTCGAATGGATCAGGCCCTATATGGGCACGATCACCCTATGGCGCTACATCATCGCCTCGACGGTCATCGTCATCGGCCTGTTCGCGGTGCACTTCTGGCTGCCGGCAGGCAAGCGCCGCTTGCTGTCGATCGTGCCGGGCATCATCTTCACGCTGGCGGCCTGGCTGGCCGGCTCGACCATCTTTGCCACCTATCTCGACCATTTCTCGTCCTATGTGACGACCTATGCCGGCCTCGCCTCGATTATGATCGCGGTCGTCTTCCTCTACATCGTGTCGGCGATCTTTATCCTTGGCGGCGAGCTCAATGCCGCAATCAGCCGCTATCTCGAGGCGCGCGCCCGCATCGGTTGAGACCGTCCGGGGCTGGCCGGCCGCGCGGTCGCCAGCCCGACGCCGAGCGTGGCGATCGCCATGCCGACGATCTGCAGGAGGTTGAGATGCTCGCCGAACAGCGCCCACGCGATGACCGCGGTGACCGCCGGTACGAGGTAAAACAGCGAGGCGACCTTCGACATCTCGCCGTCGCGGATCATCACCATCAGCAGGAAGATGGCGCCGATCGACAGTACCAGCACCAGCCAGGCCAAGGCGAAGATCAACTCGCCATTGATGGTGACGGTGCGCGTCTCGAAGGCGAGCGAGGCGAGCACCATCAGCGCGGCGCCGCCGACATATTGCCACATCGTCGCGGTCACCAGGTCGCCGCCGGAGGCGAAGCGTTTCTGCCAGACGGTGCCGGCGCTCATGGCCAGCACCGAGACCAACGAAGCGGTCAGCGTCGCAGCGGTGACGCCGCCGCCAACGGCTCCAAGCTTCGGCCACAGCACGATGACGACGCCGACCAACCCGACGGCGAGGCCGATCCAATGG
>NZ_RZSG01000517.1:0-4271 GCF_003997725.1 Mesorhizobium sp. M4A.F.Ca.ET.050.02.1.1 | reverse complement strand
ACAAGATCTATGGCGAGATCGCGCCGACTGCCGACAATGTGCTGGGCCTGATCCACAAGGAACCGCTCGGCGTCGTAGGCGTCATCGTGCCGTGGAATTTCCCGCTGATGATTGGCGCCTGGAAGATCGCGCCGGCGCTCGCCGCCGGCAACTCGATCGTCGTCAAGCCGCCGGAAATCGCCTCGCTGACGCTGCTGCGGCTGGCCGAGCTTGCTGCCGAGGCCGGGTTGCCGGAAGGCGTTTTCAACGTCGTCACCGGCCGCGGCGCGGTGGCCGGCGAGGCGCTCGGCCTGCACATGGATGTCGACGCCATTGCCTTCACCGGTTCCGGTCCGGTCGGCCGCCGCCTGCTCGACTATTCGGCGCGCTCCAATTTGAAGCGCGTCTTCCTCGAGCTCGGCGGCAAGTCGCCCAACATCGTCTTTGCCGACGCGCCGGACCTCAGACAAGCGGCCGTCGTGTCGGCCAATGGCATCTTCCGCAATTCCGGGCAGGTCTGCGTCGCCGGTTCCCGCCTGCTCGTCCAGGCGTCGATCTACGACCGCTTCATGGACGAGCTCCTCAAGGCGACCACGAAGCTGAAAGTCGGCGATCCGCTCGATCTCGGGAGCGATATCGGCGCGGTGTCGAGCGCAGAGCAACTCGACAAGAACCTCGGTTTCGTCACCAAGGCGGCGGAGGAGGGCGCCCGCCTCGTCACCGGCGGCGAGCGCATCCTGACCGAGACCGGCGGCAGCTACATGGCGCCGACCATCTTCGAGAACGTGACGCGGGACATGCAGCTCGCCCGCGAGGAGGTGTTCGGCCCCGTGCTCGGCGTCATGCGCTTCGACACCGAGGAGGAGGCCGTGAGCCTTGCCAATTCCACTGTCTACGGGCTGGCTTCCGCTGTGTGGACCTCGAACCTGTCGACCGCGCACCGCATGGTGCGCGCCATCAATGCCGGCGTCGTCCATGTCAACACCTATGGCGGCGCCGACATCACCGTGCCGCTCGGCGGCGTCAAGCAGTCCGGCTTCGGCCGCGACAAGTCGCTACACGCCATCGAGAAATACACCGACCTGAAGACCGCCTGGATCGCGCTCGGCTGACGGCGGTCTAACGCTGCCGGAGCAGTGCCCGCGCCGCATCCGCCCCCGCCGAAAGGATGCGATCCGACAACTCCGTGCCTTCGACGGCGCGGGCCAGTTGCAGCGCGCCGATGAGCGTCGCAAATACGCCCAGCGCCGCGCCTTCCTGATCCTTGCCCGGCGGCAAAGCGGCGGACACCTGGCGCACCAGGGACAGGAAGTGTTCGGTATAGACTTCGCGCGTTTCAGGCGGCTGGCGCGCGATCTCGGGCAGCAGCGCGGCGGAGGCGCAACCCTTTTCCGGATTGTCCCGGTGCGCGGCCGACAGATACGCGTCTATGGCCATTTCCGGACCGCCCGCGGCCAACACCTCCTGCATTTGCTGCGACTGGGCATCCAGGGCCGCCGCCACGCTTTCGCGGACAAGCTCGGCCTTCGACTGGAAGTGCGGATAGAAGGCCCCGTTCGTCAGCCCGGCATCGCTCATGATGGTAGCCAGCCCGGACGCAGCGATGCCGTCGCCTCGAAAGCGTTCGGCGGCGACTTCCATGATCCGGCCGCGTGAGGCGTCCTTCCGGCCCTTTTCATAGCGCATGGCTGCACGTCCTTTCGGCTATTGCATTATGATCATAATGTGATATTATACTCGTAATTTAATGGGCTGGAAAGAGCCGGCCTTGGTGATCTTGGAGTATGACATGAGCGCGAATTCCGGAAAGACCGCTATCGTGACCGGAGCCTCGTCGGGCATCGGCCGGGCCAGCGCCGAGGCCTTGGCCCGGGCGGGGTTCACCGTTTTCGGGACGAGCCGCCGCGCGGCCGGCAACGGCCCGGAAGGGGTGACCATGCTGGCCTGCGACGTGACCGACGGCGATGCCGTCGCGGCGCTCGTATCGACGGTGCTCTCGCGCACCGGCCGGATCGACGTGCTGGTCAATAATGCCGGCGTCGGCATGCTTGGCGGCGCCGAGGAATTCTCGATCGCGCAGGTACAGGGCTTGTTCGACGTCAATCTGTTTGGCGTCGTGCGCATGACCAACGCGGTATTGCCGTCGATGCGGCGGCATGGCGAAGGGCGCATCATCAACATCGGCTCGATATTGGGTCTCGTGCCGGCGCCGTATTCGGCCCACTATTCGGCGGCCAAGCACGCGATCGAGGGCTATTCGGAATCGCTCGATCACGAGGTTCGTGCCTTCAACATTCGCGTCTCCGTCATCGAGCCGGCATTCGTGCGCACCGTCTTCGACCAGAACGGGATCGAGCCGGATTCCCCGTTGCAGGAATATGATCGGGCGCGCGCCGGGGTCGACGCCCTGCTTCGCGATGTGATGCCGAAGGCCGACCGGCCGGAAGTGGTGGCGGATGTGGTCGTCAAGGCCGCGACCGATGCCCGTCCGCGGCGGCGCTACACCGCCGGCAAGGCCGCGCGGCAGGTCAGCATGCTGCGCCGCTTTGTCCCCGCCGGGATGTTCGACAAGAGCTTGCGCAAGCAGTTCCGCTTGCCGGTCTGAACAGGCGCAGGGCAGGGGGGTTCTCGCCGTGCGGCAGACCAAAACCACTTTCAGGAAGTTTCTGCCATGAAGGCATTCGTAGTCGACAAGTATAACAAGAAGGGCATCCTGCGGCTGGCCGAGATGCCGGAGCCGAAGCTCGGGGACAGCGATGTCCTGGTCGAGATCCATGCGGCGGCGGTGAACCTTCTCGATTCCAAGGTCAGGACCGGAGAGTTCAAGCTCATCCTGCCCTATAGCCGGCCCTTCATCCTCGGCCACGACGTGGCCGGCAAGGTCATCCGCGTGGGATCGAAAGTTCGCAGGTTCAAACCCGGCGACGAGGTCTATGCGCGGCCGCGCGATGGCCGGATCGGGGCATTCGCCGAGTTCATCGCCATCGATGAAGCCGACGTCGCCCTGAAGCCCAGCAATCTCAGCATGGAGGAGGCGGCCTCGATCCCCCTGGTCGGTCTGACCGCCTGGCAGGTGCTCGTTGAAAGGGCAAAGCTGAGCAAAGGACAGAAGGTCTTCATCCAGGCCGGCTCCGGCGGCGTCGGCATATTCGCGATCCAGCTGGCAAAGCATCTCGGCGCGACCGTTGCGACGACGGCGAGCGCAACAAGCGCTGCTCTGGTCAAGGGCCTCGGCGCCGATGTCGTCGTCGACTACCGGAAAGACGACTTCGAAAATATCCTGTCGGGCTACGATATCGTCGTGAACAGCCAGGACGCCCAAACACTCGAAAAGTCGCTCACTGTGCTCAAACCCGGCGGCAAGCTCATCTCGATCTCCGGCCCGCCGGATCCCGAATTCGCCAGGGAAAAGGGGTTGAACCTGGTGCTGAGGACGCTCCTGCGCCTTCTTAGCCGCGCCATTCGGTCCAAAGCCAGGCGCCGTGGCGTGAGCTTCTCGTTCCTGTTCATGTGGGCGCAGGGCGACCAGTTGGGCAAGATCACCGCCCTCATCGAGTCCGGCGCGATCCGCCCGGTTGTCGATCGGGTCTTTCCCTTCGAAGCGACCAACGAGGCCCTGGCCTACGTCGAAACGGGACGCGCCAAGGGCAAGGTGGTCATCAAGGTCAGATAGCGACAGCCATCTTTGGGGTTCGCAATGACTTTCGCTTGGCCAATGACTTTCGCTTGGCGTTGACTCGCGCCCGCCAGCCAACCCTCACCCCAGCAAGTTGCGCGCCGTGCGCATGAAGATCCTCGACCCGATCGGGATCAGGTCGTCCGGAAAATCATAGTCCGGATTGTGCAGCGCCGGATAGCGCTCGCCGGCGCCGAGGAAGAACATCGCCGACTTGGCGCTGTGGCCGAACAGGCCGAAATCCTCCGAGGCCCGCATTGGCAGGGCTTCCTCGCCGTGGACGACGCTTTCTTCATCGAGCGCGCGGCGCAGGTGCGCCACCGCGTCCGGCGCGTTGACACTGGCGACGAAGATCTCGTGATAGTCGGAGCTTAAGGCCAGGCCATGCCGGCCGGCGATTTCCGCGGCCAGCGCTTGAGCGGCGGCGCAGAGATCCGCCATGCGCTCGTCGCGCCGGGTGCGCAGCGTCGCCCAGACCTCAGCATGGGCGGGCGCGATGCCGAACACGGCTTCGCCCATCTCGGCATGGGTGACGGTCACCATTGAGAAGTCGTCGTCGGCGAAGCTGCCGCGCCCGAGCGCCGGCAGCGCCGGCATCAGCTCACTGATCGCCAGC
>NZ_RZSG01000516.1:0-4283 GCF_003997725.1 Mesorhizobium sp. M4A.F.Ca.ET.050.02.1.1 | reverse complement strand
GATGGACCAGTCGTTTCTCAGCAATCTCGAACCGCCGCGCTTCGAGACCAGCCGCCCCTTCCTCATCGCCGGGCTCGGCGTACGCTACAGCTGCGAGACAAGCGCCGGCATTCCGATGCTGTGGCAGCGTTTCGGACCCTATATCGGCAACATCCCCGGCGAGACCGGCGACGTCGCCTACGGCGTCTGCGTCAACGGCGACGACGCCGGCAATTTCGATTATGTCGCCGGCGTCGAGGTCGCTGACTTTTCGGAGCTGCCTAAGGAGTTCTTTCGCGTGCGCGTGCCGGCGCAGAAATACGCCGTCTTTGCCCATCGCGAGCACATCTCGACCATCCGCCGCACGGTCAACACGATCTGGAACAAATGGTTGCCGGCCTCGGGCCACGAGGTCGCCGACGCGCCGGAGTTCGAGCGCTACGGCCCCGAATTCGATCCGCGCAGCGGCAATGGCGGCCTGGAGATCTGGATACCGGTGAAGGGTTAGAGCGCCAAATTCCAGGTCTGGCCGACCAGATCCTTGCCGAAGGAATGGTGGCGCTCTTCTTTCGCCAGTTCGAAGCCCGCCGCCTGATAGATGCGGCGGGCCGAGACGAGGATGTCGTTGGTCCACAGCGTCAGCGTCCTGTAGCCTTTGGCGCGGGCAAAGCCGATGCATTCATCGACCAGCCGCTTGCCGATACCAAGGCCGCGCGCGGACGGCTCGACATAGAGCAGGCGCAGTTTCGCCACAGCGTCCGACTTGCGCACGAGGAAGACCGAGCCGACGACCTCTCCTTCCCGCTCGGCGATCCAGGCACGCTCCCATTTCGGGTCGAACTTCCTGACGAACTCAGCCAGGATCTCGGCGACCAGCGCCTCATAGGTTTCGTCCCAGCCATAGTCCTGCGCATAGATGAGGCCCTGGCGCCGCGTGACCCAGCCGATGTCGCCGACCTGCAAGGGCCGCAATACATACGGAACCCTGGGTTCCGGCTGATCGCCGAGCAGACGCTGCACGGTGCCCATCGCCTTGACCAGCCTGTCCTGCTCGGCCGGCGGGAGCTTGTCGAGCAAGGCCTGGACCTGCGCATGCGAGTCTTTGTTGAGCGGCGCGAAAGCATCCCTCCCCACCTGTGTCAGCGCGATCGATGAGCGCCGGGCGTCGGCTTCGGTAGCGGCGCGCTCGACGAGACCGCGTTCCTCGAATTTCTTCAGGAGACGGCTGACATAGCCGGCGTCGAGGCCGAGGTCGCGAACAAGGTCGCTGGCGACGAGGCCATCGTGATGGGCGAGTTCATAAAGCACCCGCGCCTCGGTCAGCGAGAACGGGCTCTTCAGCAGGCCTTCGTCAAGCAGGCCGATCTGTCGGGTGTAGAAGCGGTTGAAGGCGCGCACCGCGTCGGTGCGTTCCTTGCCGGGGTGATCGTGGATGGTCATGGCGCTTCTCCTGTCAGGGAGAAGATCGGGCATTTAGTTGACTGAGTCAAGTAAATGCTTGCAGGTCGAGGCGTGATACGCGTTCGTCATCCTACGGCGAAGCAAGGAGCGGAGCGACGCAGCGCAGACCCTAGGATGACGATGTCGCGGAGGCCTGCGCCAATGGCGAGCGCTTCGCACCTCACCCCATCGGCAACGCCGGCCAGCGCTCGACAATATGTCCGGCCGAAAACACCGCGATCGAGCCGAAATGCTGCAGCACGGCCTCGCTCTGCGTCGGACGCAGGAAGGCGCAGTCGCCGGGCTTTACGTCGGCTCCGGCCGGCAGGGCCATGAACTGCTGGTTGGAGGACAGGCCCATCAGGCTGTTTACCTTCATGCCCTCCGGGAACACCGGCCCGGCCATCCACTTGCCGCCGTAGAGATAGCAGCCCTTGCGCGGGAACAGGCCAAGCGCCGTGAGCATGCGGGACACCGAGGCCGGCCCCGGCAGCACCGGCTCCACCACCTTCAGGATCGGCGTCGCGATGAAGGCTGCAGGCTGGAGGCCATCCAGGCCGGGGACGTCGAAATCGCTGGGCAGCACGAAAGCGGAGCCGATCGAGACTTCGTTGGCGACCCCGCCATGGTGCAGCAACGCCGTCTTCGAGCCGCCTATGTTCAGGATGCGGCGCTGGTCCTCGCCGAGGCTGTCGGCGAATTCCTCGGCCAGCGCCTGGGCTTTCCCCAGCGCGCCGGCCTGGCCGCCGAACAGGCCGGGAATCTCCGGCGCATGCGCCTCGTAGGCCATGATACCTTCGCAGCGCAGGCCGTTCGGGATGGTCAGCGCCTTTATGTCTTCGGGGCTGGCGAAGCCGCCGCGATGCAGCCCGACATCGACCTCGAAGGCAAAGCGCAGTTCGGTGCCAAGTTCGGCCGCCAGCGCGCCATACTCGGCCAGCCGCTGGTCGGTGTCGATCAGCCAGCAGACGCGCGACCAGCCGGCGCCGCCCTTGGTGAGCGCGGCTCTCGCCGCGCCGAAGGGCATCGGCTTGCCGTAAAGCAGATCCGCCTCGGGAAAGGCGTCGAGCACGGCCTGCGTAATCGGCGGATGGAAAGTCATGAAACGGCTGGAGCCGAGCGCGCCGGCAATATGCTGGAGCAGCGGCATGGAGGCGAGCGACTTGTCGACCAGCCGCACGGCGAGGCCCGGCGCCAGTCTGTCCTTCACCAGCGCGATGTTGCGGTCGAGCCGGTCGCGGTCGAGCACGAGCGCGGGCTGGAAGATGCCGGCTTGCCTCAGCGCCTCGGAGAGATCGGCGAAATAGGCGCTCATGTGTCGATGCCGAACAGGCTGGCCATGTAGGGCGACACGAAGCGGTTTTCGGGATCGATATCGCGCCGCACCGCCATGGCGTCATCCCAGCGCGGATAGAGTTTCTTGAAATCCGCGGCCTTCAGGCTGTGCATCTTGCCCCAATGCGGCCTGCCGCCATACTTGCGGAAGATCGGCTCGGCCGCCCGCATGAAGGGCTCGGGACCGTTGGCCGCATCGTGGTGGATGGCGATCGAGCAGGTGAGCCTTTTGTGGAAGGGCGAAAGCCAGAATTCGTCCGGCGCCACCGAACGCACCTCCATCGGGAAGAAGACTTCCGGAAAGTGCTTCTCGGTCAGCGCGATGATCTCGGCCAGCGCCTTCGGCCCCTCCTCGAAAGGCAGGTGGTACTCCATCTCGTTGAATTTGGTGCGCCGGTCGCTGACATAGACGTTGAGCCAGTCCTGCACATAATCCTCGGCCGGCACCTTCTTGACCGCGCCCTTGATCAGCGCGCGGCGCAGCGACGGCAGCCAGCGCAGCACGGTGCGCAGCTTGCGCAGTGTCGCCAAACCCTTCTCGTCGTCCTCGGTCGGCCGTTGCGTCGGCTGCGCATCGCTCAGGTCGCTGGCGATGAACTGCGCATAGCCGGAAAACGGGATGTAGTAGAATTCGGCCGAACGGTGCGCGGCCAACATCGTCTCGAAATCGCGCAGCATGTCGCCGATCGGCAGCACCCATTTGCGGCGGCGCAGGCGGTAGGCCGCGATATTCTTCATCGTCACTTCGGTGAGGATGCCGAAGGCGCCGAGCGCGACGCCGGTGGCGTGGATCATGTCCTGGTCCCCTGCCCGGCTGTATTCGCGCAGTTTCCCTGTCCCGTCGACGAGTTGCACCGTCTCCAACTGCGTGTGATAGGCGCCGAGCTTCGGGCCCGAGCCATGCGTGGCGGTGCCCAGCGCGCCGCCGATCGCCTGCTTGTCGATGTCGCCCATGTTGGGCAGGGCCTGGCCGATGCCCTGCAGGATGTGCATCAGAGGCCCAAGCCGAGTGCCAGCCCGCAGCCGCGCCCGATTGGCCGCGGTGTCATGCGAGACCAGCCCCTCGATCTTCTCCAGCGAGACGATGGTGCCATCCGACCGCACCAGTGGCGTGAAGGAATGGCCAGCGCCGGCGACGCGGAGCGGACCGGGCGCCGAGCGCACCAGATCGGCAAGCTCGCCGGCATCTGACGGAGTGGCGATAAGCTTGGGTGCGGCCTGCACCAGGCCCGACCAGTTGCTCCAGGCTTTCTGCATCGCGCTTCTCCGCTCAGGCAATGGCGCGGCGATGCCGCGTCACGAGGATGAACAGGCCGAGCAGCGCGACGCTGGCGGCGGCGCTGGCGGCGGCGAATTCCGGCACCGGCCGGAAATCCTTGTCGATCAGCAGCGAGGCGGCAATCGGCCCGATCGCCAGGCCGAAGAGCTGGGCCGCCGGCACCAGAAGCACCGCGGTGCGGGTCTCGTCGGCGGTGATCGCCAGGCGGATCTGGTAGGGAACGATGAACAGCAGGATGAAGCCCATCACC
>NZ_RZSG01000515.1:0-4292 GCF_003997725.1 Mesorhizobium sp. M4A.F.Ca.ET.050.02.1.1 | reverse complement strand
CGCCTCAGAGCGGGCGTGGTAGTGCTCGGTGACCCGAATGATCGTTTCCACCACATTTGGGAAGCAGCCGCAACAGCGACCGCGCTTGCGCATGGCATGATAGACCTTGGCCGGCACGATGAGCTGCAGACGCGATTACCCGCGAGGGCAAGATCGCCATCGACGATTTCCGAGGCGAGAAACCAGTGCTGGTCGGACTGTATAGAGGCTTGCATTGCCCCTTTTGCAGGCGCCATATCGCCATACTTTCGCAGCTCACCCCAGCCCTCAATGCGAAGGGCATCGATAGCCTGACGGTGGTAAACACACCTGTCGAGCGGGCGCGCCTTTATCTCCGCTACCATCCGATGCTAGGCCTACTCGCGGCATCCGATCCGGAGCGGACTTCACACCGCGCCTTTGGGTTGCCGAATATGCCAATCACCGAAGACGAGAGCGCATGGCCGCAAAAGGTTTCGATGAGCGATGTGAAGTCGATACGGGTCGAATTGCCGGACGAGATGCCGGAACCGATGGACCCGTTTGCGGCGCTCGAATATCTGAACAAGAAAGACGGCTACGATATCACTGAAGCGGACCAACAGATGATGGCAACCGGCATAGGGCAGCTCGTCGGCCAGTTCCTGCTGGACCGCGATGGCGTCGTTCGCTGGGCCTCCAACGAGGTCCTCGATGGCGGCCTATTCGGCGCCCCGAACACTCGGGAGCTGATGTCGGCAGCGTCACAAATCGGAAGGTAAGGTCAAGCTCCGCTGCCCAAAGCAATTGGGTTTTATCCCACCGCCGGCTTGCCGAATATCAGCCCCAGGAATTCGCCCAGCCAGCGCTTCAGATGCATGTCCCAGATCAGCCGGCCGCCGAGATGGTCGCGGCCGGGCTGCGCGCCTGGCAGTTCGAAGCGGTGCGCGCCGCGCACCACCCAGCGCTGCATCATCGCCCGGGTCAGCTCGCCGTGGAACTGAATGCCCCAGGCATTGTCACCGTAGCGGAAGGCCTGGTTAGGATAAGTCTCGGCCGTCGCCAAGAGCGTCGCGTCCTTCGGCAGCGAAAACCCTTCGCGATGGAACTGGTAGACCATCTCCGGCCAATGCATCAGCTTCCTGCCGGCTTCCGTCGCCTTCAGCGGATACCAGCCGATCTCGACCAGCCCCTCGCCGTGACCTTCCACCTTGCCGCCGAGATGGTTGACCAGCATCTGCGCGCCCAGGCAAATGCCGAGCAATGGCCGGTTCTCCTTCAGCGGAATGTTGAGCCAGTTGGTCTCGCGGCGGACGAAATCGTCCTCGTCATTGGCACTCATCGGCCCGCCGAACACCACCGCGCCCGCATGGCCGTCCAGCGTGCCCGGCAATTCATCGCCGAGCGGCGGCCGGCGGATGTCGAGATCGAAACCTTCTTCCAGAAGCATATGGCCGACGCGGCCGGGGCTCGAACTCTCCTGATGCAGCACGATCAGGATCTTTGGTCTCGAACACGGTCTGGGAGGCATCGTGAGGCGGGACCCCGGCTATTCGTCGCCCTGACTATTCATCGCTTGAGGTTCCGCGTGCCCCCGGCGCCCGGGCCGCCGCCTTTTGGCGCGCCTCGACGCGGTCGCGCCGTTCGACGCCGATCAGCTCGGCGACGCGCCACACCGTGTTGTCCTCCAGCTCGTGCAGTTCGCCGTCGGCATAGACGATCTCCCACATCAGGCCGACGAAAGCCTTGCGCGCCTCGGCGTCGAGATGGCGTTTCAACACGCTGGTGAAAGCATAGAGGTCGATCGCCTCATTGTCGGCGCGCTCGCCGGCGGCCGCCAGCGCATCGAGCTCCTCGCCGCCGATCGAATAGGTCTGCGCCAGCACCGCCTTGAACCGTTCCCACTCGACGTCCTGGCGCACGCCGTCGGCGTTCATCACGTGATAGAGCAGCGCCGACGCGGCGACGCGCGGGTCGTCCGCGTTGGCGCGCGCGCCCGCTCCACCTGGCAGATCCCTCAAGAAGGACAAGACGCGTTCGAACATCACTTCATTCCCATAGCGCCGGGATCGCTCCCGGCCTCAAAACAAACGAAACCGGCGCGGCGCCTTTTCCGCCTCGTCCGGGTCGACGCCGGGGTCGTCGGGCAGCCTCGTCAGTTCCTCCGCCGGCTCCACCCCTTCAGCATCGTCAGGCACGGCGGCAAAGGCGGCGGCGGTGACCGGTTTGACCTGATCCGCATCGGACGCCGCCGACCCATCCGCCGAAACGGCGTCAAGCGTCTTTTCCTTCGCCGACTCCGGCGACACGGCGATCGCCGGCACGACGGTCTCCGCAGCCTCGTCATGGCTGTCGATGAGATGGCCGAGACGCTCCATCGGCGCCCGCCATTCGAAGGCGTCGAGCTTGCCGGTGACCGGCGACACCGGCACCCAGCGTTCGGAGATGACGCCGTCGGCGACCCAGGCAGGATCGCGCGGCGCCCTGACCGCCTTGGAGAGCAGCTGCCTGACCTTGCCCTGGTCGCCGGTCTCGGCCTCCTCGATGTCGGCCAAAAGCAGATAGGCGCCTTCGCGCCGGTCCATGCGGATCGCCGCATCCGCCTCGCGCCGGGCGGTGGCGAAGTCCTGCGCGTCGAGCGCCGCGCGGGCGACGGCCATCGACGACTCCGCATGGTTCTTCTTCAGGTCCTGCAGCTTCTTCGCCCGGTTCAGCCGGTCGCCGACGGCATCGCCAGGACGGGCATGAGTATAGAGCTCGGCGATTTCCGGGTGCGGCTCGGCCCGCCACGCCGTTTCGAGGATCCTGGAGCCCTTGCGCACATCGTTCTGCCGGAACAGCAGCTTGGCGGCGGCGACCGCCGCCGGTGCGAATTCCGGCACCAGTCTGTTGGCTTCGAGCGCCGCGGTCCTCGCCGCATTGGCGTCGCTGTCGATCAGCGCCTCAGCCTTGGCGGTGAGCAGCACGGCCCGGCGCCGGTTGGCGGCATCGCGTTCGATCTGCCGTGTCGACTTCTGCGCCTCGACCAGCTTCAGCGCGCCGTCCCAGTCGCCGCGCCCGGTCAGCTCCTCCAGCGTCGATTCGGCGGCCCACGCAAGCTGCGGCGCCACGGCCGCGGCGCGCCCGGCATAGTGCCTGGCGGCGTTGCGGTCGCCGAGGCGCTCGGCTTCCAGATAGAGGCCGCGCAGGCCGAGCAGCCGCATCTCGGGATCGTCGAGCATCGCCTCGAATTTTTCGCGCGCGCCTTCGTGATCACCTTCCAGCAGCGAGGCCTGCGCCTCCAGGAGATGGATCAGCGGCTCCTGGTCGGAGCGGATCAGCTTGGCCGCTTCCTTGGTCTTCTTGCGGGCCAGCGCGCCATCGCCGGCGCCGGCGGCGATCATGCCGGTCGACAGCGCCTGGTAGCCGCGGTCGCGGCGGCGCACCCGGAAATAGCGCGAGATGGTGTAAGGGCTGTTCCATAGCGACTTCACCAGCCACCACAGGATCATCACCGCGGCGACGACCGCGACCACCGCCACCGCCGCCACCATCAGGCTGACCTGATACTGATAGCCGTTGAAGGTGATCACCATGTCGCCGGGACGATCGGCCAGCCAGGCGAAGCCGAGCCCGAGCGCAAAGACGACGGCGAGGAAGATGAGGATGCGGATCATCTGGTCTCCCTCACGCCTTCATCGCGCCGGCAATCAGCGAATCGATCAGCTTTTCGACCTCGAGCCGCGCCTTCAGCTTGCCGGCAAAATCGGCGCCGGCCGACTTCACTGCCTCCGGCAACGTGTCATATTCACTGAGCGCCTTGGCATAGTCGCCCTGGTTGACCGCCACCTCCAAGCGCGCCACGGTCTCCGGCGCGCCCTTGCCTTCGACGGCGCCGATCGGCCGGACCTTGACCAGCGATTCGGCGCTCGACATCAGGTTCTGCAGGAAGCCTGCATTCTGGTCGACAGGCGTGGCGGCGGCGACCATCGCATTGGCGGCGGCATCGACCTCGGCGGCGATGTCCGTACGGGTCGAAACGCCCTTCTCGGCATAGGCGCGCAGCGTCGCGATCTCCGGCGCATCGGGCGCAATCGCCGCGAAAGTCTCGAGTTCGGCGGCGAACGGCGCCCCGCGATCGAGCGCCGACTTCAGCGCCGACGCCGCGATGGCCATCGCGATTTTGGGCTGCGAGGCCTGCGCCTCGACCTTGCCGGAGAGCTGCGACACCGACTGCTCCAGCGCCGCCAGCCGGCCGTCCTGCGCCTTCGCCGCCTCGCCGGCGGATTTCACCAATGCGTCCAGCCCGGCGAGCTTTTCATCGAGCGGCCCGAGATCGACCGGCGCCGCACTGC
>NZ_RZSG01000514.1:0-4305 GCF_003997725.1 Mesorhizobium sp. M4A.F.Ca.ET.050.02.1.1 | reverse complement strand
GGCAAACCGGTGGTAATCGCGACGCAGATGCTGGAATCGATGATCACCGCGCCGGTGCCGACGCGCGCCGAGGTCTCGGACGTGTCGATCGCCGTGTTCGAGGGCGCGGACGCCATCATGCTTTCCGCGGAGTCCGCGGCCGGCGCCTATCCGGTCGAGGCCGTCGCGATGATGAACCGCATAGCCACCAAGGTCGAAGCCGATCCGACCTATGCCGGTATCATCAACGCGCAGCGCTCGGAGCCGGAAGCGACGGGCGCGGATGCCATTTCGCTTGCCGCGCGCGAAATCGCCGAGACGCTGAAACTGTCGGCGATCGTCACCTATACGGCCTCCGGCACGACCGGCTTGCGCGCCGCGCGCGAGCGGCCGCAAGTGCCGATCGTGGCGCTGTCGCCGATCCTCAACACGGCGCGGCGGCTGTCGCTACTGTGGGGCACGCATTGCGTGGTGTCGCCCGATGCCATCGACCTCGACGACATGGTCGACCGCGCCTGCCGCATCGCAATCGACGAGGGCTTCGGCAAGCCGGGCGACCGCGTCATCATCACCGCGGGCGTGCCGCTCAGGACGCCTGGCTCGACCAACATGCTGCGCATTGCGTATGTCGGGTCTGAGACCCAAGGCAGCCGCCCGGCCTGATCGTTTCAGGTCGGCGCCAGCTCGGCTTCCGGTGCCTTGAGGTCGGGACATGCGTCGGCGCCTTGCGCGTCGCCGGCGATGCGCGCTTCCACGGCCTTTGCCATCGACTGCAGGTCGATGGCCCTGCCGGCGGTCTTCTCGATGCCGCCGACGACCAGGTCAGCCGCGATCCAGTCAGGCTTGTGGCCGAGATTATGCACCCAGACTAGCTCAGCGCCGGGGATATCGCGGGCAAGGCCGGTCGAATGGATGGTCGCGTAGACGACCTTATCGCGATCGCCGGAAATGATCACGGTCGGCGCCTTGATGTCGCGGTAGTGCGTCGAGGCATCGCGCGCGTAGCTGTAGAGCCCCGCCACGTCGGCGGCGTTGGCGCGAAAGGCGCCAGGCCGCAGAACAAGCGGGATCGAGGCGGCGGCGACGTAGCCGTCCGGCACCTTGTTGGGGGCAAAGACGCAGGCGGTGGCGGCATCGATGCGCAACGCTCCCGCTGGATAGGCCAGTGTCTCGGAAAACAGCGGACCGATCAGGGGAATGGCTGTCAGATTGTAGTACCAGGCAGTCGCGCCGCCTGGCCAAGGATGGCTGGCCGGCGACAGGAAGACGAGGCCCTGCGTCTTGTCCGGATGCTTGCGGGCAAAGGCGGTGGCGACCGCGCCGCCGAAGGAATGGCCGACGATGATCGCCGTCTTCATGCCAAGGCGATCCATCAGCGCAGCGATGGTGTTGGCCTGCGCGGGCAAGGTCTCATTGTCGCCGCGTCCGGACCAGCCGAATCCGGGCCGATCCAGGAACAGCATCTCGGCGCGGCCTTCGAGCAGCGGCCGCAGGGGCAGCATCTGATCCTTGAGATTGGCGCTGGCGCCGTGGAGGAAGACGATCGGCGGCAACTCCGGGTTCGCCGGCGCCGGGACATGGACATAGTGGATGCGCGCGCCGCCGATGTCGGCGAAGTCGCCGACAGGCAGATTGCGGCGCTCGATCAGCCAGTGACCTGCTCGGGTGACTCCGGCAAAGGCGAAGAGGAGCGCGAGGAAGAAGGCAAACACAGCGTAGACGAGGTTCATAATGGAGAATACGGAACGGAGCGGAAATAGTTCTAGGGTAGGGCAGTAGGGCAGTAGGGCAGTAGGGCAGTAGGGCAGTAGGGCAGTAGGGCAGTAGGGCGAGCCACTCGAGGCACTTCACATATTGCCCTACTGCCTTATTCCCCTAAATCAAATGCCTTCGCCGGCAAGCTCCTCCGACAGCGTCGAGACCTGGTCCTGGGCGCTGCGCATCATCGGGTAGATGGCGAGCACCTTCTGCCAGGCTTCAAGGGCCGACTGCTTGTGGCCGGTCTCGGCCATGATCTGCGCCAGGCCGGACAGAGCGCCGAAATGGCGCGGCTCAAGGTGCAGCGTGTGGTCGATGTCCGACATCGACTTACCGTAGTTCTTCATCATGAAATGCACAGTGGCGCGGCGGTTCCAGCCTTCAGCATACGTCGGCTGCAAGGTCACCACCTGGTCGAGGAAATCGAGCGCGACGTCGTATTTCTGGTTTTCCATCGCCTTTTGCGACCATTGCATCATCAGGTCGATCGAGGCGCTGCCGGACTGGGCCCATTCGCTCCAGATACGCTGGGCTATGCGCGTCGCGGCCTTTTCGTTGCGCTCGCGCTTCAGGTCGGTGAATAGCTGGTCGAGGCGGGCCTGGCTGGTCGTGGCGACGGGGGGAGCGACCGGATCATCCGCCCAGGCCAGCAAGACAGTGAGCGGCAAGAGGGCGGCCGGCAGGACCGCGCCGGACAGGCAAAGGGTCGCGAGAAAAGCAAGACGAATCCGCATCGCCGGAATCTAGTCCCGGTCGGCGGATCGTCAAAGTGATTTTAGCGTGAAGGAGCCGGCAGGCCGGCGACAAACATCGGGCGCGGTGTGGTCTCTTTTGCATGTCGTTGTCCCAAAACCGCTTCGGCACTTTTGGGCGACATGCGCTGAGCCGCGCACAAGGCTCAGCCCTGACGCGCCTTGTAACGCGGGGCGGTCTTGTTGATGATGTAGATGCGGCCCTTGCGACGAACCAGTCGGTTGTCACGGTGACGGGCCTTCAGCGCCTTGAGCGAATTCTTGATCTTCATGGTCTTGCCTGTTCGGTCAGGGCCCGCTGCCGGGCCGAATTTTAAAGGCGCGCCCGAAAAAGCGCGCCTTTGAACTTGCGTGGCTCATAAACGAGGAGGCTTGCCCGTGTCAACCGCAAGCATGCTTTATGGCGTGCGCAAATGCCTGGCAATCAAATGTTCGCCATCTCCGCTCTGTGGCATTGCGCGGCCGGGATCGGGCTGGAATGGTGCCGTCGGCCCGCGAGATGATTTGGAGACGCTGATGCGCCCGATGTTTCTGTTCGCCTGTCTTGCCGTGCTGGCGGCGGCCCCGGCCGCGCGGGCGCAGGAATGCGACCGCAACGACGACAGCCAGCAGATGATGAATATCTGCGCCGATGCCGACTACCAGGCCGCCGACGCCAAGCTCAATGCAACCTACAAGGGTCTTGTCGGCGATGGCGACGAGAAGTCCAACAAAATGCTGCAGGCGGCGCAGCGCGCCTGGATCACGTTCCGCGACGCGGAATGCGCCTATTCCGCGGCGGACAGCGAGGGCGGCTCCATCCATCCGATGGAGGTCTCGCAGTGCCTGACGGAGCTGACCAACGAGCGCGTCAAACAGCTCACTTCCGGCCGCAACTGCCAGGAAGGCGATGCAAGCTGCGCCAGCCCAGACGAGGACGAAGATCAGGATATGCAGTAAGCCGGCCGTTGTCGGCAACCGGCTTCCAGATCATGCTCAACTTCGACGGCTGACGCGGGTGAAATGACCCATCTTGCGGCCGGGGCGCGATTCGGCCTTGCCGTAGAGATGCAACATCAGGTCGGGCTCGGCGAGCAGGGCCGGAACGCGTTTGATGTCGTCGCCGATCAGGTTTTCCATCACGCAGTCCGAGTGGCGGCCGGGCGTGCCCAGCGGCAGGCCGGCGACGGCGCGGATATGCTGCTCGAACTGGGAGACCGTCGCGGCGGCCTCCGTCCAGTGGCCGGAATTATGGACGCGCGGCGCCATCTCGTTGGCGAGCAGCGAGCCGTCGGCAAGTACGAAGAACTCGACGCCGATGACGCCGACATAATCGAGCGCGGCCAATATCTTTGCCGCCGCGGCCTGCGCCGCCGCCGCCGTCTGATGGCTGATTCTTGCCGGTAGGGTCGACGTGTGCAGGATGCCGTCGCGATGGACATTCTCGGCCGGATCGAAGGCGGCGATGCTCCCGTCAGGACCACGCGCGGCGATCACCGAGATCTCGCGCTCGAAGGCGACGAAGGATTCGAGGATCAGCGGCACGTTGCCCATCGCCTCGCAGGTGCCGGAAAAGCCACCGGTGTCCATATTGCGGAAGACGCGCTGGCCCTTGCCGTCATAGCCCAGGCGCCTGGTCTTCAGGATGCCGCTGCCGCCGAATTCCTTCAGCGCCGCCGTCAGTTCGGCGTCATTGTCGATTGCGCGAAACTCGGCCGTGGCAATGCCGATGCCGTTAAGGAATTTTTTCTCGGCCAGCCGGTCCTGCGCCACTTCGAGGGCGCGCGCCGGCGGGTAGACCGGCACCTTGGCGGCCAGCGTGCTGGCGGCCGCCCCC
>NZ_RZSG01000513.1:2500-4320 GCF_003997725.1 Mesorhizobium sp. M4A.F.Ca.ET.050.02.1.1 | reverse complement strand
GATTTCGGTCAGCGACCAGATCTGCCGCCCATCGCGGAAGTTCGCGGGATCGAGCCAGGCCTCGAAGGCGGCGCGGCGGGCCGGCCATTCGCTGGAAAGCATCGAGTACATGCAGATGTCGCGCGGCTTGCCCTTCAGGAACAGGCTCTCGCGCAGCATGCCTTCATAGACGAAGCCGAGTCGGTCGGCCGCCTTGCGCGAGCGCTGGTTGGTCGAGGTGCAGGTCCATTCCAGGCGCCGGTAGCCGAGATCGTCGAAGACGTGGCGCAGGATGAGGTAGAGCGCTTCGGTGGCGAGCCGCGTGCGCTGCAGCGGCGGTGTGTAGAGCACATAGCCGAGCTCGACGACATGATGCGCGGGTCGCGCCTCCATCAGGCAGAGCCATCCGAGCGGCCCGCCATCGGGGCCATCGACGGCGAAGAAGGCGCGCTTGGGATCGGCCACCAGGACGGCGACTTGCTCGGCGAAGGCCCGTTCGGTGGCGAACGGCCCCACCTTCATGTCGACCCAGGTGGCGTGCGTGTGCTCGTCATGCGAGAGCAGGTAGAGTTGTGCCGCATCGCCCGCGGCGTCGAGCGGCCGCAGCCGCCCCCAGCGGCCGGCAAGCTCAATGGCCAAGGGAACCGGCGCATCACCCGGCGTGACCTCGTTCGGTTTCAGCTTGGATGACATTGTCTCGCATCTCTTTGTTTTGAGCAGTTGCGGACGGAAAGCCGTTTCACGCTTTTGCTGGAGTGCTCTAGTTCCAGTATCGGAACATCCTACCCATTCTGTTCGGCATGACGAAAATCTCCTCCGCGTGGGAAAAGCCGGCATCCCGCCCCATGCCGAGCCATGTGGCGGCGGTTTCCGGGAAATCGGCCAGCAGCATGTGCCGTTCCATGGCGGCGAACTCCTCGTCGGAAACGGCCGACCATTCATCGCGCAGCAAGGAGAAGCGGGCGAGCCAGGCGGCGCGATCCTCTCCCTCGAAAAGCGCTGGCTCCCAGATGACGAAGAGGCCCATCCCTCCCAGGGCCCTGCGGGCGTGCCGCATCAGCCGCGCCTTACCCTCGGTCGGCAGGTGGTGCAGCGACATGCCGATCCAGATCACGTCGACGGGCTCCGACCACGTCGCCATCGCATGCGCGAAATCGCTGCAACGCAACTCGACCGGGCAAGGAAGGATATCGAGCTCTCGAGCCGCCAGCCGCAGCGATGCCTCGGACAGATCGATGCCGACATAGTTGCCGATCGTGGTCGTCCTCAACGTCGCAGCGGAGGCGCCGGCATCGCCGCACGCCACGTCGAGAAAGCGGAACGACGCAGGCGCAAGCTCCGTGAGCACGTCACGCAGAAGGCGATAGACCTCGCGATGGAACATGAGGTTTGCATCCACGATCCTGCGATAGGTATCAAGCTCCCTGTTGAACATGTCCTGGGAGCCCGTTGCCTCGCTCCCTGTCGTCGCCGGCATGCCTTCGCTCGATGTCACAAAAATGCCCTCCATGGAAGGTCGATGGGATGCCGCTAGGCAGCGGCACCTGCTGCGTAGAGATGCAAGGCGCGGAAGACCGCCGTGTGGCCAGGGGTCGCGATGCCGAACTCGATGCCCAGCTGGTGCATCCGCCCGGACAGCCAGGCGACCTCGATCGGCTTTCCCCTTTCGAGATCGTTGGCCATCGACGATTTCACATGCGGGGGGAATGCGCTCCACCTGGTCGTGACGCGCCGTTCGAATCCCTCGGCCAGCGGATGACCGGCGGCCGCGGCAATCGCCATGCCCTCGTCGCGCAGCTGCTCGATGAAGATGCGCGCCTCGGGGTCGTCGAGGATCGGAC
>NZ_RZSG01000513.1:0-2490 GCF_003997725.1 Mesorhizobium sp. M4A.F.Ca.ET.050.02.1.1 | reverse complement strand
CGATCCCCGAACGCATCAGCGACGTTCCGCCGGAGAAGGCCGCCAATGTCACGAACTTCTCCCAAAGCACATTGTCGATGTCGGCAACCGGCTTCAGCTCCAGCCCGATAGCCCGATCGCACAGCGCCTGAAGTTCCTTGATGACAGGGTCGCGGTGTCCGCCGACGAGGATGTCACGCAGCCCGCCCGCGTGGACGACTTCTCCGGGCTGCTTGATGAATGCGGACAGGTAGGTGGCGCCACCGATCACCCTGTCGCCCGGAATATGGCGGCGGAGAATGCCGACGCTATCGATGCCGTTCTGCAGCGTCACGACGCGCGTGTTCCCGCCGATGAGCGGTCCGAGCGTGGCGGCGGCCTTCTCGCTGTCGTAGAGCTTGACCGCGAAAATCACCAGATCGACGGGACCGATGTCGGCCGGCGCGTCGCTCGCGGACACATTGGACAGCAAGATGTTACCGAGGTCGCTTTGAATGCGCAGGCCGCTCTGGCGCATTGCCTGCAAGTGGGCACCGCGAGCAATGAAGCTGACCTCGCCCCCCAGCTCGGCGAGCCTGGCGCCGACATAGCCGCCGATGCCGCCCGCTCCCATCATTGCGATCCGCATGCCGTCCCCTCGACGCCCGCCGCCGCGATCGGCCGCACGAAGCCCCCACCGACCAGGTCAATATTAGCATTTCCTTGAATACACAGCCAGCCGGACCGGGGCGGATATTCGGCGGCAAGCAGATCGCGACTAGCCGCTGTCGGGCACGATCTGCATGATAACCTGGCCGGGCGTGATGACGCCTGGACAGCAAGCGACCCTAAGCGCTTTCGGCCTGCCTTACTCCCTGAAGGCGCGGCTGATCTGGTCCTGCAGCGGCTTGACCAGATAGGAGAGCACCGTGCGGTCGGCGGTCTTGATGAAGGATTCAACCGGCATGCCGGGAACCAGCTTGACCTGGCCGAGGCGCGCCACCTCCGCGCTCGTGGTGGCGATGCGCACGGTGTAGTAGCTGATGCCTGTGCGCTGGTCTGTGGTGGTGTCGGGCGAGGTGCGCTCGACCGTGCCGTTGATCTGCGGCGTGGTGCGCTGGTTGAAGGCCGAAAAGCGCAGCGCCGCCGGCTGGCCGACGAACAGCTGGTCGATGTCGCTCGGCGCGATCCTGGCCTCGATCGCCAGGCTGTCGCTGTCGGGCACGATCTGCATGATAATCTGGCCGGGCGTGATGACGCCGCCGATCGTGTAGGCGATCGACTGCTGCACGACACCGTCCTGCGGCGCGCGGATGTCGATGCGCCTGAGTTGGTCCTCGGCGGCGACCTTGCGCTCCATCAGTTCGCCGATCTTGGCGTCGATCTCGCGCAGATCCTTGTTGACCTCGGTGCTGAGATCGAGATCGACCTGGATGATCTGCAGGTTGATCTCGGCGATCCTGCCTTCGGCCTGCGCCAGCGCCGCCGTCAGCTGGCCGCGCTCGCCGTCGAGCCGCGTCGCCTCGCGCTCCATCGCGGTCAGCCGGTCGATGGAGATCAGCCGCTTCTTCCACAGCGCGCGCAGGCTGACGAGCTCCTCGCCGACAAGCACGATCTCATGCGACTTGGCATCGGCCTGGGCTGTGTCGCCGCTGATCTCCTTGCGCAGCTGCTCGATGCGCTCCCTGAGCTGGCCCTTCTGGCCGGAGCGCGCCGCCCGCCGTGTCTCGAAGAGCTGCTTTTCGCCGGCGATGATCTCGGCCACCACAGCATCGCCGCCCCGGTCGAGCAGGGCCTTCGGAAAGGCGATCTGACCGGCGCCCTGGCGCTCTGCGTCCAGCCGCGCCTCGCGCGCCGACAACTGGTCGAGCGCCTTGGTGACCACGGCGAGATTGGCGGCCGGCATGGTCGGATCGAGGCGCACCAATAGCGCGCCCTGTTTGACGCGGTCGCCGTCATGGGCGGCGATCTCGCCGACGATGCCGCCGGTCGAGTGCTGCACCTCCTTGACGTGGGAATCGACGACGAGAACCCCCGACGCGATGACCGCCCCAGAGATTTGCGTCAGCGCGGCCCAGCCGCCGACGCCGCCGACCAGCAGCGCGACCGCGCCGAGGCCGAGAAGCGTGTGGGCGCGAATGGACTGGTGAGAGGTGGCGCGCATCCCTCACTCCCCGGCCGCCGCGGCGCCAGAGCGCGGCGGCTCCTCGGTGGCGAGCCTCAGCCGCGGCACGCCGGCCACCGTTGCCACCGCCGGCTGCGGCCGCGGGAACAGCCGGGCGAGAACGTCGTCCTTGAGGCCGAAAGCCTGGATGCGGCCCTGGTTCATTGCGAGGACGAAATCGACGGTGGCGAGCGCGCTCGGCCGATGCGCCACGAGGACGACGATGCCGCCGCGCTGCCGCACCAGGAGGATCGCCTGGAACAGCGCCTGCTCGCCCTCGGCGTCGAGATTGGAGTTCGGTTCGTCGAGCACCACCAGGAAGGGATCGCGATAGAGCGCGCGGGCGAGCGCGATGCGCTGGCGCTGGC
>NZ_RZSG01000512.1:0-4329 GCF_003997725.1 Mesorhizobium sp. M4A.F.Ca.ET.050.02.1.1 | reverse complement strand
AGTAAGGAGCGACCATGGCGCGGACGACGGGTTCCGACGGGGAAAAGACCGAAGCGGCCGTCCGCGAGGCGGCGGTGAGCCTAATCGCGCGCCTCGGCTACGAGGCGATGTCGATGCGTCTGCTGGCGGCGGAAGTCGGCGTGCAGGCCGCCGCGCTCTATCGCTATTTCCCAACCAAGGAAGACCTGCTGTTCACGCTGATGCGCGAGCATATGGAAGGGCTGCTGCAGGCCTGGGAAGCGGCGCGTCCGGCCGGCGCCGATCCGGTTGCGCGGCTCGCCGCCTATGTCGAAAACCATATCGCCTTTCATATCGAGCGCCGCCACGCCACGCATGTCTCGAACATGGAGCTGCGCAGCCTTTCGCACGACCGGCTGACGCTGATCCTCAAGCAGCGCTCGGCCTATGAGAAGGAACTTCGCGCCATCCTGCGCGACGGCGCGGAGGACGGCGTCTTTGCGATCGACGACATCGGGCTCACCGCCATGGCGCTGATCCAGATGATGACCGGCGTCATCGTCTGGTTCCGGCCGGGCGAGCGGCTGTCGATCGGCGAAGTCACCACGTCATATCTTTCGATGACAATGCGCCTGGTCGGCGCGACAATCCGCCAAGGGCGCGCCAGGGACGTCGTGGCGCTCTGAGTTTCGCGCATGATCCCCCGCGAAGATCGGGGCATACGCAGGGAGGAACGGCATGTACACGAACACGCTGAGCTTCGGGCTCGATCCGGACATCGAGGCGCTGCGCGACCTTGTGCGGCGTTTCGCGCAGGAGAAGATCGCGCCGATCGCGGCCGAGATCGACCGCGCCAACGAATTCCCGGCGCATCTGTGGGCGGAGCTCGGCGCGCTCGGCCTGCTTGGCATCACCGCTGATCCGGAATTCGGGGGCAGCGGTATGGGCTATCTCGCCCATGTCGTGGCGGTAGAGGAGATCTCGCGCGCCTCGGCCTCGGTCGGCTTGTCCTACGGGGCGCACTCCAATCTCTGCGTCAACCAGATCAACCGCTGGGCAACGTCGTCGCAGAAGGAGAAATACCTCCCTGCCCTCTGCTCTGGCGAGAAGGTCGGCGCGCTGGCGATGTCGGAATCGGGCGCCGGCTCCGATGTGGTGTCGCTGCGACTGCGCGCCGAGAAACGCAACGACCGCTATGTGCTCAACGGTTCCAAGATGTGGATCACCAACGGTCCCGACGCCGGGACGCTGGTGGTCTATGCCAAGACCGACCCGGATCGCCATTCGCGCGGCATCACCGCCTTCATCATCGAGAAGGATTTCGCCGGCTTCTCGGTGGCGCAGAAGCTAGACAAGCTCGGCATGCGCGGCTCCAACACCGGGGAACTGGTGTTCGAGAATGTCGAGGTGCCGTTCGAGAACGTGCTGCACGAGGAAGGGCGTGGTGTCGAGGTCTTGATGTCGGGTCTCGACTATGAGCGCGCGGTGCTGGCCGGCGGTCCGATCGGGCTGATGGCGGCGTGCCTCGACGTGGCGATCCCCTATGTGCATGAGCGCAAGCAGTTCGGCCAGCCGATCGGCACGTTCCAGCTGGTGCAGGGCAAGCTCGCCGACATGTACGCGACGATGAATGCCGCGCGCGCCTATGTCTACGCGGTCGCCGCCGCCTGCGATCGTGGCGAGACCACGCGCAAGGACGCCGCCGGCTGCGTGCTGTTCGCGGCCGAGAAGGCAACGCAGATGGCGCTCGACGCTATCCAGCTGCTCGGCGGCAATGGCTACATCAACGACTATCCGACCGGCCGGCTTCTACGAGACGCCAAGCTCTACGAGATCGGCGCTGGCACCAGCGAGATCCGCCGCTGGCTGATCGGGCGCGAGATCATGGCGGAGGGAGTTTGATGTCCCCCTCCGCCAACTCAGCCGAACGCCTTGGGCAGGTCGTCGGTTGGCTTGGCGACGATCTGGTGCGCGTCGCGCCACAGAACCTCGCACTGGCGCGCCGACGTTATCGACCGCACCGGCAAGCCGCCCTCCTCGATCAGCCAGGCACAATAGCGCGCGCGGCTGATCGCCTCCCTGGCATCCGGGTGAAACCAGCAGACGCCCCAGATCGAGTTCCGGCGCTTGAAATGCCGGCCAACCCGGCCAGGAATGGGCAGATGCCGATTGAACCAGTCGAACTGATCCTCCAGTTCGTCATGGATCCAGTCCGGGCAGCCGTTCCGGTACAGATACCAGGACGCATGGAAAAAGCCGGTCTCCACCCGGCTCTTCGGATGGATCAGCGGCGTTACAAACCGCAAATACATTGTGACACCCACAGCGCTTGCAGGCGCCGTGTTCCTCTTGCTCAAAATCGGGACGTGGAAAGCCGCCCTTCGGCGGCGTCAGGCCATGGCCGAAGGGAGACATCTGGTGAAACGCATATCGATGCCTTTCATCGTCGCCTCCTGAGGGTGTCACTAGTAAAAAGGATGCCATGCCTGGCGCGCGGCATCCGGGCGCGGGCTGTTACACTGGTTCCGTCGCGGCATCAAGAGGGGTGAGAGGAACAACGTGGCCACATTGCAATCCCAAATCTCCCCAGCCTCCGACACGTTCCGCGCCAACGCCGAGCGCATGCGCGCCCTCGTCGCCGACATTTCCGAGAAGGCTGCAAGCATCGAACGCGGCGGCTCTGACGAAGCGCGCGAGCGCCATGTCGGGCGCGGCAAGCTCCTGCCTCGCGAGCGCCTTGCGCAGTTGCTAGACATCGGCTCGCCCTTCCTCGAGATCGGCCAGTTCGCGGCATGGTCGATGTATGGCGAGGACATTCCCGCCGCTGGCATCATCATCGGCATCGGCCGCGTCGAGGGCACGGAGGTGATGGTCGTCGTCAACGACGCCACTGTGAAGGGCGGCACCTACTATCCGCTGACGGTGAAGAAGCACCTGCGCGCGCAGGAGATCGCGCTGCAGAACAACCTGCCTTGCGTTTATCTGGTCGATAGCGGCGGCGCCAATCTGCCCAACCAGGACGAGGTGTTTCCCGACCGCGAGCATTTTGGCCGCATCTTCTACAACCAGGCCAACATGTCAGCGGCCGGCATCCCGCAGATCGCCTGCGTCATGGGTTCCTGCACGGCTGGCGGCGCCTATGTGCCGGCAATGTCGGACGAAACCATCATGGTCCGCAACCAGGCGACCATCTTCCTCGGCGGCCCGCCGCTGGTGAAAGCCGCGACCGGCGAGGATGTCAGCGCCGAGGAACTCGGCGGCGCCGACGTGCACACCAGGCTTTCGGGTGTCGCCGACCACTATGCGATGGATGACGAACATGCGCTGGCCATATGCCGGCGCATCATCAGGAATCTCAATCGGAACAAGGCGGTAAGTCTGAACTTACAGAAACCGAATCCGCCGCTTCATGACCCGCATGAACTCTACGGCATCGTGCCGACGGACCTGCGCCAGCCCTATGACGTGCGCGAGGTGATCGCGCGCATCGTCGACGGCTCGGAGTTCGACGAGTTCAAGCAGAATTACGGCACCACCTTGGTGACCGGCTTTGCCCATCTGCACGGCATGCCGGTCGGCATCCTCGGCAACAACGGCGTGCTGTTCTCGGCAAGCGCGCTGAAGGGCGCGCATTTCATCGAGCTCTGCTGCCAGCGCGGCATTCCGCTGGTCTTCCTGCAGAACATCACCGGCTTCATGGTGGGCAAGAAGTACGAAGCCGGCGGCATCGCCAAGGATGGCGCCAAGCTGGTGATGGCGGTCGCCACCGCCAAGGTGCCGAAGGTGACGATGATCATCGGCGGTTCGTTCGGCGCCGGCAATTACGGCATGTGCGGGCGGGCCTATTCGCCCCGCTTCCTGTGGATGTGGCCGAATGCGCGCATTTCGGTGATGGGCGGCGAGCAGGCGGCAACGGTGCTGGCGATGGTCAAGCGTGAGGGTATCGAACGCAAGGGCGGTGAATGGAGCGCCGAGGAGGAAGCCAAATTCAGGAAGCCGATCCTGATGAAATACGAGCATGAGGGCCACCCGCTCTATTCCTCGGCGAGGCTGTGGGACGACGGCATCATCGATCCGGCGAAGGCGCGCGAGGTGCTGGCGCTCAGCCTTTCCGCCGCGCTCAATGCCGGGATCGAGGAGACGCGCTTCGGCGTGTTCAGGATGTGAGATGAACGAAACCGGACAAAGGATCCGCATTCATACCGGCGACATCACGAAGCTGGCGGTTGATGCCATCGTCAACGCCGCCAACTCGTCGTTGCTCGGCGGCGGCGGCGTCGACGGCGCCATCCATCGCGCGGCCGGGCCCGAACTCCTGGCGGAATGCCGGACCCTCAACGGCTGCAAGACCGGCCCGACCGTGTGGATGAC
>NZ_RZSG01000511.1:0-4333 GCF_003997725.1 Mesorhizobium sp. M4A.F.Ca.ET.050.02.1.1 | reverse complement strand
GTCTCACCCCGGGCGTCGTTCTCATAGACGTAGTCAAGGGTGGAGCCCGAATCGAAGCCGGTGGTGATCCCCGTCTTGAGGCCGGTGGAGAACCAGGAGCCGATGCGAATGAAGGCGCGGCTCATCGCCCAGTAGAGGCCCTTGGGCGACAGCAGCGGCAGCGGGGAGGCGAGCCTGTCGGCCTCGTCGCGCGTGTAGCCGGAGCGGTCGGCCGCGGTCAGGTCGGCAGGCTTCTCCGGCGCTGAAAACTGCTTTTCGAGGAATGGCCGGACTAGGTCGAGCGCGTACTTGCGGTCGCGCTCGCCCAGCGTGTCGTGGAAGAAACCGGGCAGCACATGCCGCTCCTTGGCGGGGCTTGCCAGGTTGACGAAGAATTCGTGCTGCGGGCCGTGCCGCACCACCCAGTCGGCGCCCGAGATCAGCAGCTGTGTCGGCACGGTGATGGCGCGCGCGTCCGCGACGATGCGGGCGGCATGCGTGTAGAGCTCGACCAGTATGTTGGAGGCGATCGGCCTCGTGATCAGCGGATCGGCGTCGAAGGAGGCGATGCGCTCCGGATCATGCGTCAGGAACTTGGCCTTGACGTAGGAATTGACAAAGAAGCGCCCCTTGAGCCGCTGCCAGAGCGCGATACCCTCCTTGGCGAAGGGCACGTAGAGCTTGACCGAGAAGGCGGGCGAAGCCACCACCAGCGCGCGGATGTCGGGCGCATAATCATGCACCCAGGCGGCGGCGAGCACGGCGCCGAAGGATTGCGCGATGAGTGCTACGTCACGCTGGGAAAAACCGTCGCGGGCGATCTCGCGCACGAAGCAGTCGATGTCGCGCACCAGCGCGGCGAAGGACGGCGCATAGCCGCGCTCGCCGGCCGAGCGGCCGTTGCCGCGCGCGTCCCAGGCGTAGAAGGCGTAGCCGGGCATTGCGAGCTCGTCGACCAGATGCGCCATTCGCCCGCCATGCTCGTGGCCGCGATGGAAGAGAAGGATGGCGCCCCTGGGCTGCTCGCCGAGCGCCGGCCAGTAGCGGTAGAAGATCTCGGTGCCGTCATGGGTCTTGAAGGTCCGCTCCTCGGCCACGCGTTGGAGGCTCGCCGGTGCTGCTGCGGCGATATTCTGCTGATGGATCATGGTGTTGCCCCCGAGGTCGCTCATTGCCCGACTGCTCCTCTAAGGCCGCTGCGTATCCGGTTGATGGCGGTCGCCAGCGACAGTGTTGCGAGCGCCGGAAACACAAAGGGCGTGAGTGCCACCGGCCACAGGCCGAAAACGATCAACGCGCCGATGACGCCCAGCGCCAGCGCCCGGTCGCTCTTGCCGAACGGCCCTGCATAGTCGCGCGCCGCCCCCGCGGCGATGCCGAGCACGCCGGCGAACTCGACGATGACCGCCATGATCGCGAAGGCGACCACGCCCCAGGCCGGGAAGAGGGCGGCGAAAGCGAGGATCAGCGCCAGGTCGGAGACGACGTCGCAGAGCTCGTTGAGATACATGCCGAGTTTTGACGCCTGCCCATGTTCCCGTGCCAGCATGCCGTCGATCGCGTTGAGCGCCATGCGCGTAAACAGCGCCACCGGCATCAGCAGGAATACGGCCGGATGGGCCGCGAAGGCAGCCACCACCACGCCGGTGGCGACGGAAAGGCCAGCGGCCAGCAGCGTGATCTGGTTGGCGGTGACGCCGGCGCTGGCCAGGCGATCGGCCAGCGGCCGCAGCCTCGCCTGGAAGGCTGGTTTCAACGCATAAAGCGTCGGCATATGCGATCCCCCAACCGCGCCCGCGCATGGATCCCATGCGCCAAAAACCCCATGCCGCGACTCCTTCTGGATGCACGACCTGGCAAGAGGATGGTCAATCGGCGGTCAAGACGCAAGGGTGGCGTGCGCGCGCTTGCGACGCGGCTCAAATCTGCGTTTTGGAAGACCGGCCAGGAGCGGGCGGTACACCATGCGTGTACCAGCCCGTCCGGCGCCCCCGCCAAGCTGCTGAAACCCCGTCCGTCCCCAACAGCCCCCGGTTATGGCGTGACCAGTGGTTGCGAATATCCATTGGCGGTGCGCGCTGTCAACGTCGCTTCCCGAGGTGTCCGAATGCCCGTTTTTGACCCTCGCGGACCATCGCCGCAGACCCGCGCGATCACGTCCTTGCTGCCCCTGAAGGCCAGCAAAAGCCGGTTTTCCGGGCTTTTCGACCGCTCCGGTTGCCGATGCGACGGCTCCCGCCTATGCGCTTGAATCGGCTTGCCTTTCGCCGGCTGGACTTTTTCGGCCCAGCATTATCAACCTGACTTTTTTTGGGTGTATTTGGACCGGCGGCGATTTTGCCGGTGCGCCTGTGTGAATTGCTTCATAGCGCGCCAGGGCAAGACGATGCACAGCGACCGAAGCGCGGGGGCGCGACGGCCGGGCGGCTCGCATGGCTTGCCGCCTCGCCTTGGGTATTGCGTATCGCCGCCGCTGCGCTTCGGGCGCCTTCGTCACGCCAATCTCAGCCGAATTTCAGCCGCGCCTCACGACAACCGGTCGGGTCCGGTTCACGCTGGGCGAAAAAGGGATGGATGCGATCATGGCGCAGGCGCAAGGCACGGCACATTGGGACGAGAACCATTCTCGCGGCTTTCTGCACAACGGGCGTTATTTCGTGCCGGACCGCGAGCGCCAGATCGGGATCATCGCTGACCTCATTCCGCAACCCGCGCCGGGTGGCCTGCTGGTCGAGCTGTGCTCCGGCGAGGGGCTGCTCAGCCGCGCGCTGCTGGAGCGCTTTGCCGACTGCCATGTCCTGGCGCTCGACGGCTCGGCGCAAATGCTGGAGCAGACGCAGGCCACCTGCCGCGACCATGCCGGGCGCCTGGCCACTGCCGCGTTCGAGCTGGCGCAGAGCGGCTGGCGGCGCTTTGCCGAGCCGCCGCATGCGGTCGTCTCCTCGCTCGCCATCCATCATCTCGACGGCTGGCAGAAGCAGGACCTGTTTGCCGATCTGGCGGCGGCGCTCAAGCCCGGCGGCGTGCTGGTGGTGGCCGACATTGTGCGCCCGCCGAGCGCAGGCGGGCTCGACATCGCCGCGCGGCAATGGGACGAGGCGGTGCGCGCCCGGGCGCTGGCGATCGACGGCGATCTCGCCGCCTTCGCCGAGTTCAACCGCCTGGGCTGGAACTATTTCCGCAACCCGGACGGCGAGCCGATCGACAAGCCCTCCTCGCTCGCCGAGCAGCTTTCCTGGCTTGCGAAGGCGGGCTTCATCGAAGTCGACTGCGCCTGGCTGTTCGCCGGCCACGCCATCTTCAGCGGGCGAAAGCCTTGATGTCTTCGGGCGGGCGTGATGTCTTCGAGCATGCGAGGGCCGTGACAGACTCCTAGCCATCGCGCGGATCGAATTGGTTGACGTCTCCTCGAGGGGCGACATGACGACGTTCGAATTCTCCGGCCACAGGCTCGATCTGCACAGGGGCAGGCTGCAGAGGGGCGGGCACGACGTCGACCTGCGCGCCAAGTCGCTCTCGCTGCTCGTCTACCTGCTGGAGAATGCCGGCCGCGTCATCGGCAAGGACGAGCTGGTCAATGCGGTCTGGCCGAACATCGCCGTTTCCGACGATTCGCTCACCCAATGCATGAAGGACATCCGCAAGGCGCTCGGCGCCGAGGCCGATGGCTTGATCCGCACCGTGCTGCGGCGCGGCTATGTGATCGACGAAGAGCGCGTGCGCCGCCTCGAGGATCGGGTCGCCACCGCGACCGGGGAGGGGACGGCCGACGACAGGCCGTCGATCGCGGTGCTGCCCTTCGAGAACCTCAGCGGCGACCCGGCGCAGGACTATTTTGCCGACGGCATGGTCGACGAGATCACCACGGCGCTGTCGCGCATGCGCTGGCTGTTCGTCATCGCCCGCAATTCGAGCTTCGCCTACAAAGGACAGGCCGACGGCGTGAAACGGGCCGGAGCCGAACTCGGCGTGCGCTACGTGCTGACCGGCAGCGTCCGCAAGGCCGCCGACCACATCCGCCTCACCGGACAGCTCATCGACTCCGCTTCCGGCAAGACGATCTGGGCCGACCGTTACGACGGCACCATGGCCGACGTGTTCGACCTGCAGGACCGGCTTGCGGAGAGTGTCGTCGGCGCCATCCAGCCGTCGATCCTGTCGGCCGAGATCGAGCGTTCACGGCGCAAGCGGCCGGAAAGCCTCGCCGCCTACGACTACGTGCTGCGCGCCTTTCCGCTTACCTGGTCGCTCGAGCGGGCGCAGAACGAGGAGGCCGGCACGCTGCTTGATCGCGCGATCGCGATCGAGCCGGATTATCCGCTGGCGCTTTCGCTGCTCGCCTGGTGCCATCTGC
>NZ_RZSG01000510.1:0-4343 GCF_003997725.1 Mesorhizobium sp. M4A.F.Ca.ET.050.02.1.1 | reverse complement strand
TCCGAACCCTCACGCTATCTTCGCGCCCATGCCAGAATCCAGCCTCGCCCCGCTCATTGTCATCGATCTCCAGACCGGCATGTTCGACGGCCGCTTCGAGCCGCCGATCCATGATGCCGAAGGCATCGTCGCCCGCGCCCGCGCGGTGATCGACTGGGCGCGAGAATCCGGCCGCAAGGTCGCCTTCATCCGCCATGACGGCCCGCAAGGCGATCCGCTGGCGCCGGGCGCCAGCGGCTGGCCGGTATGGCCGGGGCTCGGCCAGGCCGGCGACGAACCGACCTTCGGCAAGACGGTCGGCGATGCCTTCTCCAATGCCGCGCTTGGCGAATGGGTAGCCGGCCAGGGCGCGGGCGCGGTCATCCTGCTCGGCGCGCAGAGCGACTTCTGCGTTGCGGCGACCGTGAAGGGCGCGATGGCGCGCGGCCTCGGCGTGACCGTGGTGTCCGACGCGCACTCGACGCTCGACACCCCTGCCGAGAGCGCGGCCGAAATCATTGCCCGCCACAATGTGGCTTTCGAAGAGGCCGGCGCGAAACTGGCGACGGCGGAGGCGCTGAGCGGACGCTGAACCCTCTCCCGGAAGGGAAGCGCCCTCAGCCAACCCGGGGAGACCTCACCATGCCAAGCCTCAACCTGCCCGCCGTAGGTGGATGCCGCTGTGGTCGTGTTCGCCTGAAGATCACCGCGCCGCCGCTGCTGACCATGGCCTGCCATTGCACCGGCTGCCAGCGTATGTCGGCCAGCGCCTATTCGCTGAGCGCGGCGATCCCCGACGAGGCCTTCGAAGTTACCCAAGGCGAGCCAGTGATCGGCGGGCTGCACGGCGCCTCGCGGCACTATTTCTGCCCGCATTGCATGAGCTGGATGTTCACCCGGCCTGAGGGGCTCGACTGGTTCGTCAATCTGCGCCCGACCATGCTCGACGATCCAGGCTGGTTCACGCCCTTCGTCGAGACCTGGACCAGCGAGAAACTGCCATGGGCGAAGACGCCCGCGGTGCACAGCTACGCGGCGCTGCCTGCGATGGAGGAGTATGGCGAACTGACGGCCGAGTTTGCCCAAGCCTTCACGACTGGCTCCTTCGCAACGGGCGGCTCCGCCGGCTGAGGGCATGTTATCAATATCTCAGCCGGCGGAGCGGGGGGCTGCCACCACTTAATGCCGTCACTGTTGCCCTTGGCATTTTCGAATTGGATAATATTGCGGAACGTCCAGTGGACATTCCGGGAACCAAGCGCAACCAAAACCTTCACGAACCGCGCCATGCCGATGGCGCAGGGTCGTTCTGGAGAGAGCCGGCCGTGGTCGACGGGGCCGCGGGGGCGCATGTTGGGGTGCTTTCGGGCCCGCGTCGACCAGGGCGGCTCGTACCGCCGCGAAAACACCATCGCATATCGGCAACGAAGCGGAACTTCCGCGATAGCGGAATAGGCTGGCGTGATTTTGCGGATTCGAGCTCCAGAGTTGCCACCTTGGCGCGAAAATGGCGATCGCCGGTTGCGGCGCCATCAAGAAACGACATGCCGAACCCGGCCAACATGATTGGCTACCAGACCACCGGCAAACCGGCTCGGATGTGCAGGCACCGGAGATATGAGGGCGCGCCCGCCAGCAGGTGAATCAACGCTTCAACCGACGGCCTAAGTGTTGGATATCCCAAGTGGCACGCCAGCCGCGGCCGGATGCCGCAAATTAATTTGCATGCAAATGTTTCGTCTCGGCGCCTTTTTGTGAAGCCTTTCACCGTTCTCGTGAAATCGGTCGGATACACATGCGGCGCAAAACTGGCGTCGCGTGACAGGGCAACACTGCCCGTTCCGCCGCTACGATACGGAGGATATCAATGTTGAAAAGCCTTCGCAGGCTTGTAGCCGCTCTCAAGCGCGCCTCCAGGCACAAACACACAATGCGTGCATTGAACGACTTGCCCCCGGAAACCCGGAAGGACATCAACTGGCCGCACTCGGCCCAAAGCTGTCCGGAACCGGTCCAGCCATACGAGATACGGTTGCCCTTCTGAAGCAGTTCCAGGAACAGCGGTCTACCGTCCGTGAGAACAAATGCTTGGAGCGGTTCGGTGGTTGCAGCAAAAGGCTGAACCGCTCTAAGGCTGCGAGGTCGACGCGCAGCGAACGACATGCCGCCGCGCGTCCAGCCGAACGATGCCGGCGGGGCGCCTGGCGGCCCGGCCATCGCCGATCTGGCGGCGTCCTAGCTTATGTCCGCAACAACTTCCCCCGATACAGGGTCGGTCACGCCGAGATCGCCGCCGAGATCTTCAAGCATGTCGCGGAACCCGTCGAGAATGCCGATCATCGACGGCCGCGCGGCGGCGAGGCTGTCCATGTCGTTCCACTCGCCGACAAAGCAGAATGTGCGCTCGCCGGTCTTGATGAGGGCGCCCTTGCGAAAGCCCGCGGCGTTGAGCGCGATGGTCTTGTGCTTCTCGACGAAGGCCTGTTCCTTGCCTGGCTTGGTGCGAAAGCGCACGACATTGTAGGCGGTCATGGTTTCCTCCGATCGGTTTGCGATCAGCCGGCGGGCTTGTAGACGCCCGCGGCCTTGTTGGCGGCCGCGAGCACGGCCTTCATGTCGAGTTCTTCGAGGATGACAAAGTCGCTCAACGAACCGCTTGCCCGCACCGCAAGGGCTATGCCCATCCCGGCAGCCTGGTCCGGCACCTCGCCATTGACGACGACGTCATAAGCGCCGCGCGTGAACATCAAGCCGGTCATCTTGCCGCCGACGCTTTCAAACAGCGCATTGACTGCAGCTTGCCGGTCCGAGCCCTGCATCAGTCCTTTGGCGGCGTGGGGTGCATAATTTGCCAACACGGTGACCTTCATGGGAATCTCCTCCAGATAACAATGTCTCGGGCCGCTCAATTGTTTGAGCAGCACCGGGTTGCTTGTCCTTTCACTGACATTTGACGTGGCCCGTGGGACCGCCTTGGGCAGCCAAGGCCAACGGCGGTGCATAACCGGAGCTTCGCTTCGGTTGTAGCAATATGCGCCTATTCTAATATGACGACAATCCCGCCGTGGACGCGGTTGCAATGGGCCTCATGCGGCACAACAGTCTTCCATCGGCGGTCGCCAAAATGTGCTTTTCTCCCTGGCGGAATGGCATTCCGGCTATTCCAACCGGCGAGGGAGCCTGATAATAGGTCAGCCACATTGACCTAAATGCGCATGATCTCGCAAAGCGCGAACCGCTTTTGGACGAGATCGTGCCCGAGCAAGATTGACCATCCACGGGGAGGTGGGCCTTGACCCTGATGAACCTGTTGGCGTCGCGCGCTTCGCGCATGAAGGCGTCGGAAATCCGCGAGCTGCTGAAACTGCTCGACCAGCCGGACATCATCTCCTTTGCCGGCGGCATTCCGGACCCCGCGCTGTTTCCGGCGGACGCCATCAGCGCAGCCTATTCCTCGGTGCTCGGCGGCGCGGAGGCGGGCGCGGCCCTGCAGTACCAGGTCAGCGAGGGCTACCTGCCGCTCAGGAAATGGCTGGCCGGCCAGATGGGCAAGCTCGGCGTCGCCTGCGACGAGGGCAACATCTTCATCACCTCCGGCTCTCAGCAGGCGCTGGACTATCTCGGCAAGCTCTTTCTCTCGCCGGGCGACACGGCACTCGTCACCTGGCCGACTTATCTTGGTGCGCTGCAGGCCTTCAACGCCTATGAGCCACGCTACGATCGGCTGACGCCGGACGGCGGCAACATGACGCCGGCGGCCTATCACGCAGCCGCGGCGGCCGCCGGCGGGCGGGTCAAATTCGCCTATCTGGTGCCGGATTTCGCCAACCCGACCGGCGAGACGCTGGGTGTCAAGCAGCGCGAGGCGGTGCTCGACCTTGCCGGTGATCTCGACATCGCGATCATCGAGGACGCGGCCTACCGGGCGCTGCGCTATGACGGCGAAAGCGTGCCGCCGATCCTGGCGCTGGACTGCCAGCGCTCCGGCGGCATCGACAATGCCCGCACGCTTTATTGCGGCTCCTTCTCGAAGATCCTGTCGCCGGGCATGCGCGTCGGCTGGGTCTGCGCGCCGCGCCGCGTGGTGGAGCGCCTGGTGCTGATGAAGCAGGCCTCCGACCTGCACAGCCCCTCGATCAACCAGGTGGCCATGCACCGCGCCGCCGAGGCGATCTTCGACCAGCACGTGGAAAAGTTGATCGGCGCCTACCGCGCCCGCCGCGACGGCCTGCTCGGCGCGCTCGAGGCCAACATGCCGGAGGGCGTGACCTGGAGCCGGCCGGATGGCGGCATGTTCGTCTGGGTGACGCTGCCCGAGGGCGCTGACGCCACGGCGCTGCTTGCCCGCTCGGTCAGGGAAGCGC
>NZ_RZSG01000050.1:0-17698 GCF_003997725.1 Mesorhizobium sp. M4A.F.Ca.ET.050.02.1.1 | reverse complement strand
TCTGCTTGCGGGAACGCGCTGCACGATCCACTGGTCCCGGCTCGCCGCATTTGCCGAAGTTTTCAACCAGCCGCGAATACGAGATTCCCTGTTCGTCAAGGATGGGCAATATTCGACTTGCGCTGGCGAGCTGGCGGCATTTGACCTCGCAGTCGACCTGATCGGGAGCCACGCAGGCGACTACATTGCTCAAGAGGTCTGCCGGCACGCGACCGTCGAAGGTCAGCGTTCGGGGTCAAACCGCCAGACCGGGCCTTCAGGTCTTGCCTTTGCCGGCGTGAGTGACAAGCTTCTGATGGCAATGCGGATCATGGAGGAGAATGTCGAATTTCCGCTCTCCATGGATGAGGTTGCGCATCGGGCCGGAGTGTCGCGGCGTCAACTGGAACGCTTGTTTGCTGCTCATATCGAGGTGCCGCCGGTGCGGCACTATCTGCGGATACGCACGGACCATGCCAAGCGCCTGATCGAAGGCACGCGCATGTCCATCATCGACATAGCCATCGCCTGCGGGTTCATGTCAGCCTCGCATTTTGCAAAGTGCTTCAGGGCCTTCAACGGGATATCGCCGCAACAGTGTCGAGCAATGGTGCCGGCCTGGGTAGGCCCCGGACTTGGATAGTTGATCGGCCAGGACCCTTGGTCGTTTTGGGGAAGGCCGTTTCGAATCCGTCAGCGCTTGACCCCGACGGGCTCATTTCCCAATCCGCCTGAATTGCTTGGGGGTCATCGAAAAGTGCTTCTTGAAACTGCTGCAGAAATGCGCAGTGTCGCTGAATCCTGTTTCATAGGCGATCTCCGTGACACTTCGCCGTCGGCTCGCCAGGAGTTCACGCGCTGCGAGTAGACGTATCCGTCGCCAGAACACGGCTGGCGCGGATTGCAGGTCTGCGAGGAAGGCGCGATTCAGGCGCGCCTTGGAAGTGTTCAGGGAATGCGCGAGTTCCTCGATCGAGCATGGCGCATCGATGCGGGTCTCCATCACCTTCACCGCCTCTACGGTCAGTCGCGATGCCGCCCCGAGTGCCTCCTCGTAAGGTTTCGTCCGCAAGGCGATGCGCGGTTCCTCGGGTTTGAAGAGAAGGTAATTGAGGGCTTTTTGCGCCCTGCCGGCATTGCTGTAGTGCGCGATCAGGAAGGCCGCGACCTCAATCGCCACGATGCTCCCCGGGCATGTAACGATATTTCCATCGATGACATAGTTTTGGTTGGTGACCGGGCTGGCATGGTGGTACCTCGCCACGAACTCGCCCAGCGTGTCAAAGTGCAAAGCGCATTCGCGATGCCTGAGAAGCCCTGCCTGTGCCAGCACAAAGCTGCCCGTGCACAGGCCGATGATGGGGATGCCGCGCCTGTCCGCTGCCTGCAGGTAATCGAATGTCGCCGCATGGATCGTTTCCATATCCCGGACCAGCCCGCCGCACACGGCCAGGCAGTCGTATGTGGCTGGATCATCCAGGTTTCCCGTCGCGGCCATCTCTAGGCCGCAGCTTGCGCGCACCGGTAGCGGCCCCGCCGCAATGAAATCCCAGGCGAAATAGACCTGCCGGCTCTGATCCTGCCGGTCAGCGGCCAATCGAAGCGCATCCACGAAGCTCGCCATCGGCGTCAGGGTGAAGCTCGGACAAAGAATGATGCCGACCTTCAGATAGGGCAGCCCGACGCGATCAGGCGTTTTCAGTGCGGGTGTCAAATCCGGGCGCCTTTCCAACGCAGAGCACGCCAGCGCAATTCTTATGAAAAACGTGTCGCAATCACAATTCGTGAATTTCGCAGACCGCTAATGTTTGACCATCCAACGAGTGAGCGCTCGCGAGCAGAGACTCCCCTGACATGACGTTGACGCCGGCTTTTTCCAAAATCCTCGAGCCGCTCCAGCTGCGCCACAAGACGCTCCGCAACCGCATCAACTTCGGCGCTCATACCGCCAACATGGCCGAAGATGGCATGCCCGGAGCGCGCCACCTGGGCTACTACCTGGAACGGGCCAGGGGAGGCGCGGCCATGATCGTGGTCGAGCCGATGCCGGTCCACCGGACGGCTCGGCTGACGCGCGGCAATTTCCGACATGATGACGATGCGGTGATCCCTGGCTTCAGGGCGATCACCGACGCCTGCAAGGCGGAAGGCGCGGTGATGATCCACCAGCTGTATCACGTCGGCCAGCACGGAGATTACGACAATTCCTATAGTCCGAATTGGTCTCCCTCGGGCCTGCCGTCTTATCACGATGGGGACGGCAGCCATCGTATGCGTGAAGCCGAGATCGAGGAGATCATCGAAAGCTTTGTTGGCGCCGCTGTCCGGGCCAAGAAATGCGGCTTCGACGGGGTGGAGTTGTTCGGCCCCTACAACTCGCTGATCGAGCAATTCTGGCTGCCATGGTCGAACCGGCGCGACGACCGCTGGGGCGGCAGGTTCGAAAACAGGATGCGGTTCTCGACCGAGATCACCTCGCGCATCCGTTCGGTGACCGGCGATGGGTTCATCATCGGCCTAGCCTCGAGCATCGACGCCTCGGTTGAAGTCGGGATGAACACGGAGCTGCTCCAGGAGATTGCCGCCTATCATGATGCGCGCGCCCTGATCGACTACATCAGCTGCGGCACCGGCAGTTACTTCGATCACTCCTCGGTCATGCCGACGTTCCTCTTCCCCGACAAGCTCGGCGCCCCCAACGCCCATGCGTTGAAGGAGGTCTGCAAACACACCCGCGTCCAGGCCGAAAGCCATATCCGCACACCCGAAAATGCCAACGAGGTTATCTCGTCGCGCCAGGCCGACATGGTCAGCATCGTGCGCGGCCAGATCGCGGATCCGCACTGGGTCAACAAGGTGGCCAGCGGCCGCGACGCCGACATTCGCGGCTGCATCTCATGCAACCAGATGTGTTGGGGAAGGCGCTCCAGGGACTATTGGATCTCGTGCCTCGTCAACCCCTCGGCCGGCCGCGAATTCGAATGGGGTGGCGACCGCTTCGCGCCGAGCATGCAGCCGAAGCGCGTCTTGGTGGTCGGGGGCGGACCGGCAGGGCTCGAAGCGGCCCGCGTTGCCGCCGAGCGCGGCCACAGCGTCACGCTCGCGGAGGCCGGCCCGCAACTCGGCGGACAGTTCAGGCTCGCGGGTTTGCAGGCGCGGCGGTCTCAAATCCTGGAATTGATCAACTGGTACGAACGGCAGTTGACCAGACTGGGCGTCAGTCTGCTGTTCAATACACCGCTCGATGCCGGGGAGGTCGCCGGCCGCGACTTCGAGGAAATCGTCATCGCGACGGGCTCGCAACCCGCCGGCACGGGCTTCCAGCGTGGACTGCCTGGGCAGGACCGCCTTCCAGGGGTCGACTTGCCCAATGTCTGGTCAGTCGAGGATGTGATGACCCGGACGGCACGCCTGGGCGACCATGTGCTCCTCATCGATGACACGGGTGATTGGCGGGGCCTCGGCACCGCGCTCGAAATCGTGGCGCGTGGCCATCGCGTCACCGTGGTTACGTCCTGGCCAGTGGTAGGCCGTTTCCTGCAACGCACGGAAAGCGACGGCGTTGCGCGCGCCCGGCTGAAGAGCGCGGGCGGCGACTGGATAACCGACGCGGTGGTCAAGGCATGGCATGGCGACGGCGCGACGGTCAGGTGCCATCTCGATGGGACCGAAACCGTGATCGATGCCGACACACTCGTCCTGGCCACCACCAACGTATCCGACACGGGGGTACGGGACGATCTCGAGGAACAGGCGCCCGCGCTGAAACCGAAGGTCATCGGCGACGCGCTGGCGCCGCGGCTTGCCGTGGCGGCGATCTACGAGGGGAGGGTGCTTGGCCAGTCGATCTAGACCGGCAGCCAGCCGACATTGTTGGCCGGGTCGGGCAGAGAGGCGGCGGTCCTGAGGTCCGAGAAACCGGCCGCTATGCAGGGGTTCGACATTTGGTTTGGGCAGCGCGTGAGAGACAAGCAATCATCAACAGGGAGCACTCAAAATGAAGTTTTTCAAAAGCGGCGGAACCCGCGTTCCAAAAGCGATAACGCGTATGGCGAAGGACGTTCGTGAGGGCCTTATGGACCGGCGCGAATTCCTCGCGATGGCCAGCGCATTCGGCGCATCAACTGCGGTTGCCTACGGCATGGTTGGCCTGGCCGCGCCGGCCCCGGCGTTCGCCGAGGAAGGCAAGAAGGGTGGAACGCTTCGCGTCGCCATGGTCGTGAAGCAACAGAAGGACCCGCGCACCTATGATTGGGTAGAGATGGCCAATATCAGCCGCGCCTGGCTGGAGCCGCTGGTCAGGTACACCCGCGAATTCACCTTCGAGCCGGTGCTTCTGGAAAGCTGGGAGGTCAACAGCGACGCCACCGAATACGTGCTCCATATCCGCAAGGGCGTGACCTGGAACAATGGCGACGCCTTCAACGCCGACGATGTCGTCCATAGCTTCAACCGCTGGTGCGACAAGAAGGCGGCGGGCAATTCCATGGCCGCACGCGTCAACAGCCTGGTCGACCAGAAGACCGGCAAGGCGCGCGAGGGTGCCGTTACCAAGGTCGATGATCACACGGTCAAGCTCTCGCCGAGCGACCCGGATATCGCGCTCATTGCCGGTCTCACCGACTACCCCGCCTTGGTCGTGCACCGCAACTTTGACGCCGACGGCGCCAATCCGGTCACGAAACCGATCGGCACCGGTGCATTCGAGCTCGTCTCCTACGATGTCGGCCAGAAGGCAGTCTTGAAACGGCGCGAGAGCGGAAAATGGTGGAGCGGAGAAGCGATGCTCGATGGGATCGAGTTCATCGACTATGGAACCGACCCGAACGCGATGGTGAATGCCTTCGAGGCTGGCGAGGTTGACCTAAACAATGAAACTGGCGCGGACTATGTCGAGATCCTGGACGGGCTTGGACTTCACCAGACTGAGATCCAGACCGCGACGACGCTGGTTGCGCGCACCAACGTCACGCAAAAACCGTATGACGATAAGCGCGTGCGCAACGCGCTCCAGATGGCGGTCGACAACGACGTCGTCCTCCAACTGGGCTATGCCGGACGCGGGACAGTCGGCGAAAATCATTTCGTCAGCCCGATTCACCCCGAATACTACCCGCTGCCAAAGAAGGCGCGCGACGCGGCGGGAGCAAAGAAACTGATGGCGGAAGCCGGCCAGGCGGATTTCGAGCACGAGCTGATCACCGTCGACGATGACTGGAACAAGAGCACGGGGGACGCGATTGCCGCCCAGCTTCGCGACGCCGGCATCAAGGTCAAGCGCACGGTGCTGCCGGGCTCGACCTTCTGGAACGACTGGACGAAGTATCCTTACTCCGTCACCGTTTGGTACATGCGCCCGCTTGGCGTCCAGGTGCTGGCACTGGCGTTTCGAACGGGCGAGGCCTGGAACGAGACCGGCTACTCCGATCCGGAGTTCGACAAGAAGCTCAAGGAGGCTCTGTCGGTAAGCGCGCCCGAAAAGCGGCGGGAAGTGATGAAGGACATCGAGACCATAATCCAGGACTCGGGGATCATCATCCAGCCCTATTGGCAGAAGCTCTACAATCACATGAGCAAGAAGGTGAAGAACTACTCCATCCACCCGACCTTCCAGATGGATCTGGAGAAGGTCTGGCTGGAGCAAGACTGACGCTTTTGCTTTTCGCTGACGGCCAGTGGTGGCTGCGGATGCCCTTTCCCTAGGAAGGGCAATACTGTGCTCTCACGCAAGCATGAAGGTTGCCGCCCACCGACGTCGCGGACAGTCCGTTCCGGCTGGCCGCGGCGTCTTCGCGTTTTCACTCACCAAACCGACTGGGTAGTCTGCCCCACTACCTTCTTCCGGTATCTTTTGTGCGGCAGTCGAAACAGTCGTATCCTGTCCCGCCGTGACGGCCGCGGACGAATCATGAAGGTCTCGATGAGCGAGCAAAACCCACGTTCTGCGCGGGAACGCATGACGATCCTCGGCGATGTCGAGGCGGCATCCTTTCTTCCGTGGATCGAGCGTCATGCCGCCAAGCTCGGGCTCGCGCAGGCAATATGCGTCACCGGTCCCGACCGGATCGAACTCGAAGTTGCCGGCCCGGCCGAACTCATCGACATGATGGAGATGGGGTGCTCTCTTGGACCAATCGATGTCTGGGTCGAGACCATTCGCCGGGCGCCGATCGAGAGCGAATCGGGCTAGCTTTGCAGTCGCAGGTCTTGCCTGCCACGGCGTCATGCACCTTTTTTAGGCTATTGTTGCCAGTGAGGAAATGTTGTGCAAACGTAACCGAGCTTATTAGCATATCCTTGACCGCGAAGCCGCGCTCGGGAAGATGCTAGGTGTCGTTTGAAAGTTGATGCATGCCGCCCTATCCGACTGGCTCATGGATGCCTGTTGCCCTCTCCGCGGACCTGCCGGCGGGAACCGTAATCCCGGCGCAATCCCCAGCCGGGCCGATTGCCCTTTGGCGAAGCCGTTCCGGCCGTGCGGCGGCCTTCGCCGACAGATGCCCGCATCGCGGCATGCGCCTTTCCCATGGCTTCGTGCGCGGTGAGAGCCTGTCCTGCATCTATCACGGCTGGAGCTATGCCCAGGCGGGAAACTGCCTGCGCATTCCGGCCCATCCGGCACTGGCGCCGCCGGACACGATTCGTGTCGCGACGCAGCCCGTCGAGGACGGCGGCGGTATCATGTGGATTTCCGTTGGCGAACCCGCCGCCGGGCCGCCCCGGTTCGAGGGCCTCGCCCCCCTGCGCTCGATGATGGTGGAAGCGGACATCGCGGCGCTGGAGGCGGTCGCGGGCACCAAGGCCGACGGAGGCCTGCTCGGCTACACCGAGAATGCCCGGACCGTCCAGCTGCTGCTTGCTCCGCAAGGGAAGGCGCGGACGCTGATGCATGTTCTGGTGGACCAGGGCAGCAGTCAGGCCGAGCGTATCGCCGCATCGAGGGCCGCAGAGGCGCTGCGGCGGGCGGCCGAGGATAATTCGCGCGGCGGGATCGCCCGATGACCCGTAACGCGATGATCGACGAATGGTATCCGGTCGGCCTTGCCAGCCAGCTTGACGCGCATGGACGCAAGACGGCCCTCATGGGCGAGCCGATCGAGCTGAGGCGCGGCGAAGACGGGAACGCGACGGTGACCGGCGGCAACGGACGTGCCCTGCCGGCCTGCATCCGCTATGGCCATGTCTGGTCGTCGCTCGGCGACCCGCAAAAGCCGTTGTTTGCAATCCCCGAGGCCGATCAGCCCGGCCGCCGGCTCGTCGATGTCGGGGTGGTGCGCGTGCGCTGCTCGCCGCTGCGCGCGGTGGAGAACTTCCTCGACATTGCGCATTTTCCTTTCGTGCACACCGACATATTGGGGGCCGAACCGCACACCGAGGTGCAGAACTACAAGGTCGAGATCCGGGAGGACGAAGACGAGGTTTGGGCGACCCAGGTGAAGTTCTACCAGCCGCAGGCCGCCAAGTCGGCGGAGGGCGGCATCACCACGGAATACATGTATCGCGTGCCCGCGCCGACCTGCTCGATCCTCTACAAGACCTGCCCGCCGCGCCCGGGTGAATGGGACGTCATCACGCTTTTCGTGCAGCCGCTTGCCGAAGATCTGTGCGATGTCTGGCCATGGATGGCGCTGTTCGACGACGAAACGCCGATGACGGACCTCATCCACTTCCAGCAGACGATCTTCGTCCAGGACCGGTCAATCCTCGAAAACCAGATTCCGGGGCTGCTGCCGCTGGATCCCGGCATGGAGATCCCCACGAGAGCGGACCTCACCTCGGTTGCCTACCGGCGCTGGCTGAAACGTCATGGCTACACCTACGGCGCGCAACTGGTGGCGCAATGAAGCTCTTCGACTACGTGCTGTCGCCGAGCTGCTACAAGGTGCGCCTCATGGCTGCGCTGACCGGGGTGACGCTCGACATCCGCCCTGTCGACTTCCATCCCGGTGTCGAGCATCGCGGTCCTGAGCTCATGGCGCTGAACCCGGCGGGTTCGATCCCGATCCTGGAGGATGGCGATCTTGTCCTCACCGAATCCTCGGCCATGCTGGTCTACCTCGCCGCCAAGGTGGCGCCGCAATGGCTGGGCAACGATACGGCCGGGCAGGCGGCGCGCGTCCAGCAATGGCTTTCCTTCGCGCACCGGCTTACCGCCAGCCTGGGCGCCGCGCGCCTGCACGAGATGCTGCTGCGTCCGGGCAATATCGCTGTCCTCCAAGGGCAGGGGGTAGCGGCCCTGCGGGAGCTGGAGGCTGGCCTTGTCGAACAGCAGATCCGCGGCCAGCGCTTCCTTGCGTCGAACCGGCCGACGATCGCCGACATCGCCTGCTTTCCCTATGTGGCGCTGGCGCCGGACGGCGGTGTTTCGCTCGATCCCTATCCTGCGATCCGGCTCTGGTCGCGGGCGATCCGCGCCATCGATGGCTTCATCGAGATGCCCGGCATCCACCGGCTGCACGAACTGAAGCCCGAGCCCGTGCCAGAAGTCGGCGAGGCCTGACGTGGCTGGCTATCTGTTGAAGAACTGCGCTGCGGTCATCGTCGACGAGGGCAACGGTCCTGACGTCCGGCGCAATGTCGATGTCCTGACCGACGGCCCGGCGATACGCGCCATCGGCGAAGGTATCGACAAGGCGGAGCTGCCCGCCGGGACGGTAGCGTGGGACGCCGCCGGCTGGTTTGTCTATCCCGGCCTCGTCAACACCCATCACCACTTCTTTCAATGCTTCGTGCGCAACCGCGCCGATCTGGACTGGACGAAGCTGTCGGTCATCGAATGGCTCGACCGCATCTATCCCGTCTTCTCGCGGCTGACCGAGGAATGCTTCTACCACGCGTCGGTCACAGCGATGGCCGAGTTGATAAAGCACGGCTGCACGACGGCGTTCGACCATCAGTATTGCTTTCCGCGGCATGCCGGCAAACGGCTGGTCGACCGGCAGTTCGAAGCGGCCGAACTCCTCGGCATGCGCTTCCATGCCGGACGCGGCGGCAACACGCTGCCGAAATCGGAAGGCTCGACCATCCCCGACGCGATGCTGGAAACGACCGACGAGTTCATCGCCGACTGCGCCCGGCTGATCGACGCCTATCATGATGCCGGTCCTTTCAGCACGCGCCAGGTCGTCGTCGCGCCCTGCCAGCCGGTCAACTGCTATCGCGAGACCTTCGTGGAATCGGTGGCGCTGGCGCGCGACCGCGGGGTGCGCCTGCATACCCATGTCGGCGAGGGCGAAAGCCCGGTCATCGAGGCCCGTCACGGCATGCGCACGGTGGACTATTGCGCGGAGATCGGCTTCTGCGGGCCGGATGCGTTCTATGCCCATTGCTGGGAACTGACCCACGACGAGTTGCGCAAGATGGCCGCCAGCGGCACCGGCGTCGCTCACTGCCCGGAGCCGGTCTATCTCGTCGGCGCCGAAATCACCGACATTCCGGCGATGTCGGCCTTCGGGCTCAATGTGGGTCTGGGCTGCGACGGCGCCGCCTCGAACGACAATTCCAACCTGATGCACTGCATCCATTCCGCCTACATGCTGCAATGCCTGGCGGCGTCGACGCGCGGCCATCCGGTGCCGCCGCCGGCCGATTTTCTCGGCTATGCGACGACCGGGGGCGCGGCGCTGCTCGGGCGCGGCGACATCGGCAGGCTGGCGCCCGGCATGGCCGCCGACCTATTCGCCATCGACACGCGGCGCATGGACTATGTCGGCACCAGGCACGATCCGCTGAGCCTGCTGGCCAAGGTGGGCATCGGCGCGCCGACCGACATGACCATGATCAACGGCCGCATCGTCTGGGCCAAGGGCGAGTTCCCGGGCCTCGACGAGGCCCGGCTGTTCGCGCAAGCCGAGGCGGCGCTCGCGACGGTGGAATTTTAGCAACCAAAACAAGGGGAACCGACATGCTGACAAAACTTACCCGCAGAACGTTGATGAAGGGCGCGGCCGCCTCCGGGCTCGTCGCCGCGGTGGCCGGCCGCGCGTTTGCCGCCGACGAACCTCTGGGTATCGTGCTTGTGGTCCCGTCGCCGGTCGGCGATGTCGGCTGGGGCCGCGCGCTCGCCGACGGGCTCGAGCCGGTGAAGGCGGCCTACGGCGACAAGGTGAAGGTGACCGTCATCGAGAACATTCAGGAAGGACCCGATGCCGACCGGATCATGAACAAGGCGGTCGCCGACGGCAACAAGTTCCTGATCGCCGGCTCCTTCGGCTACCAGAATGGCGCCCTGCAGATCGCACGCCGCAATCCCGACGTCACCGTGCTGCACGCTTCCGGTTTCCAGGTGGCGCCGAACTTCTCGCCCTTCGCGGCCCAGTATTCCCAGGGCACCTACCTGATGGGCATGGCGGCAGCCGCGCTTTCAAAGACCGGCAAGCTCGGCTCGGTCTCCGCCTTCGCCATTCCCGAGCTGATCACCTCCATCAACGCCTTCACGCTCGGAGCGCAGGCGGTGAGGCCCGATGTCGAGGTTTCGGTCGTATGGGTGAACTCCTGGTTCGATCCGGCCAAGGAGCAGGAGGCCGCCAAGGCGCTGTTGGCGCAGAAATGCGATGTGATCTTTTCCAACGCGCAGGACACGCCCTCCGTCGTCTCGGCCTGCGAGGAGGCCGGCGTTCCCGCCTTCAACCTCAACTCGTCGATGAAGAAATACGCGCCCAAAACCTATCTTGGCTGTGTTGCGACCGACTGGTCGCCCTTCTTCAAGGCCTCGGTCGACGCCCACATCGCCGGCACCTTCAAGGGTGGCAACGCTTTCCTGGGTGTCGGCGACAAGGTTGTCGAGGTCGTTGACTGGAACCCGGGTATCCCGGCCGACATGATGGCCAGAATCAAGGAGGTTGAAGCCAAGATCGCCGCCGGCAGCTTCTCGCCCTTTGCCGGTCCGATCGCCAAGGCCGATGGCAACGAGGGTGTCCCCGCCGGCAAGACGATGACCGAGGCCGAGATCCTGGCCATGGACTGGCACGTCAAGGGTGTCACCACGCCGCTGCCCAAGTGACCATGACCGTCCCGCTCCTGTCGCTGCGCGGCATCTCCAAGAGCTACGGCCAGATCCATGCCAATCGAGACATCGATCTGGACGTGGCTCCGCGCTCGATCCACGCGATCCTCGGCGAAAACGGAGCGGGCAAGTCGACGCTGATGAAGCTGATCTACGGCGTCGAGCAGCCCGACGCCGGAACGGTGATCTGGAAAGGCGAACCCCTGGCCCTCGCGTCCCCGGCAGATGCGAGGCGCAAGGGGATCGGCATGGTGTTCCAGCATTTCTCCCTGTTCGAGACGCTGACGGTGGTGGAGAACATCCGGCTGGTTGTGCCCGCAAGCAAATCGGATCTTGCGCAACGCATCCGTGCGCTCGGCCGCGCCTTCGGACTTGAAGTCGATCCGCTCGCCCATGTGCACGCGCTCTCGGTCGGGGAGCGGCAGCGGGTGGAAATCATCCGCTGCCTGATGACCGAACCCCAGCTCCTGATCCTCGACGAACCGACTTCCGTCCTGCCGCCGCAATCGGTGGACAAGCTGTTCGAGACGTTGCGGCGGCTGCGCGATGGCGGCGTTTCCATCCTGTTCATCTCGCATAAGCTGGAGGAGATCCGCGCGGTCTGCGACCATGCGACCATCCTGCGCGGCGGCCGCGTCACCGGCAATGTGGACCCGCGCGACCATGACGCGCACGACCTCGCCCGCATGATGATCGGCCGCGACATGCCGCAGCCCATGCCGGCGGTCGCGCATTCCGGCGGAGACAAGCGCCTCGAGATCGTCGGCCTCGACCATCGGCCGGACGACCCCTTCGCCGTGCCGCTTTCCGACGTCAACCTGACGGTGCGGGGCGGCGAGATCCTCGGCATCGCGGGCATATCGGGCAACGGCCAGAGCGAACTCGCGGCGCTGATCTCGGGCGAGACGGTGCTGCCGCGCGAAAAGTCCGACCGTATCTTCATGATGGGAAAGGATGTCGGCGCGCTCGATGCGGCGGCACGCCGCCGGCTGGGCTTCGCTTTCGTCCCTGAGGAGCGGCTCGGCCGCGGCGCGGTGCCGGAAATGTCGCTCGTCCTCAACAGCCTTCTGACCGCCCATCCGTTCGGCCTGCTGAAACGCGGCCTTGTCGACACGGCCCGGGCGAAAGCTTTCACCGAGGACTGCATCCGCCAATACGACGTGCGAACGCCAGGTTCCGAAGCGGAGGCCGGCGCGCTCTCGGGGGGCAATCTGCAGAAGTTCATCGTCGGCCGCGAGATCATGCTGTCGCCGAAATTGCTGTTCGTGGCGCAACCGACCTGGGGCGTGGACGTCGGCGCGGCCTCCGCCATCCGCCGGCGCCTCGTCGCCTTGCGCAACGAAGGCATGGGCATCCTCGTCATCTCGGAGGAACTGGAGGAGCTGTTCGAACTCTGCGATTCGATCCAGGTGATCCATCAGGGCCGGCTGAGCCCGCCATTGGTGACGCGCGACACCAGACCCGAGGAGATCGGCCGCTACATGATCGGCGCACATTCGACGGCCAGGAAAGTCCCTGCATGATCGCTCTCTCCAGGCCGTTCCTTCCCGTTCTGGTTCGCCGGGAGCATGCCTCGCTTACCGTGAAGCTGGTCGCCCCGCCCGTGGCGCTCGGCCTGGCGACTCTCCTCAATCTCGGGCTCTACCTCCTGATGGGCCGCGATCCGGTGGCCGTTTTCCACACGATGCTTCTGGAACCTTTCCTGTCCTGGGCCTCGTTCTCGGAAGTCCTGCTCAAGACCGGGCCGCTCCTGCTCATCGCGCAGGGGCTTGCGATCGGCTTTCGCGCAAAGGTCTTCAACATTGGCGCCGAGGGCCAGTTCGTCCTCGGCGCGATCTTCGCATCGGCCATCCCCATCTGGTTTCCAGCGGCGACGGGCCAGTGGATCTGGCCCTCCATGCTCGTCATCGGTGCGTTGGGCGGCGCGCTGTGGGCATCGCTCACCGCCTTCTGGCGCGTCAGGCTCAACGCAAACGAGATTCTCGTGTCGCTCATGCTGGCGCTGGTTGCCGCGCAATTGCTCAACTATCTGCTTCTCGGCCCATGGAAGGATCCGAACGGCTTCAACTTCCCGCAATCGGTGATGTTCCAGTATGATGCGATGGTTCCGATCCTGATCCCCGGCACCCGCGTCAATGTTTCGCTGCTTGTCGCCTTCGCATTCTCCCTCGCCGCCTGGATCTTCATGCAGAAGAGTTTCGCTGGCTACAAGCTGCAGGTCGGCGGCCTCGCGCCGCACGCGGCCGGATACGCCGGCTTCAACGAAGGGCGCGCGATCTGGCTTTCGCTGCTCATCGGCGGCTTCGCGGCAGGTCTCGCCGGAGCGGCCGAGGTGGCTGGCCCGCTTGGTCAGTTGCAGCGCTCCATCTCGACCGGCTACGGCTACGCCGCCATCATCGTCGCCTATCTCGGTGGCCTTCACCCGGTCGGTATCGTCTTTTCCGCGCTGCTGATGGCGGCCCTCTACATCGGTGGCGATAACGCCATGGTCTCGGCAAATCTGCCGGTCGCAGCGGTCCGGGTCTTCCAGGGCAGCCTGCTGCTCGCCTATCTCGTCGCCATCGCCTTCGTCCGCTACCGGCTCGTCTGGCGCCATGCCGTCCACGGAAGCACGTCATGAACGCCGTCGAGTTCATCGTCGCCGGGATGCTGGCGGCGGCCACGCCGTTCCTACTGGCGGCGCTCGGCGAACTGGTGGCCGAGCGGGCCGGCGTCCTCAACCTCGGCATCGAGGGGCTGATGGCCCTCGGGGCGGTCATCGCCTTCATCGTCGTCCATCAAGGCGGCGGGCATCTCCTCGGTTTCCTCGCCGCTGGCCTCGCCAGCGCTGCTCTTTCCCTTGTCTTTGCTGTCATCGCGCTGGGATTCCGCGCCAACCAGGTCGCGGTGGGCCTCGCCATCGGCATACTCGGCCAGGGCCTCTCGGCGCTGTTCGGCAAGAGCTATGAAAGCCTCACGGTCAAGGGGCTGCCGAAGCTTTCGTTGCCCTGGCTTGCGGATATCCCGGTCTTCGGCGGCCTGTTCGCCCAGGACGTTGTCGTGTGGCTTTCGCTTGCCGCGACCGTCGCCATCTGGGCGATGTTCGCCTACACCAAGACCGGCCTCGTCGTTCGCGCCGTCGGTGAGAACCCCAAGGCGGCGCATGCGCTCGGCTATCCGGTGATCGCCGTACGCTTCGCAGCCGTCGCCTTCGGCGGTGTGCTGGCGGGTTTCGCCGGCGCCTACGCAGCCGTGGTCTACACGCCGCTGTGGGCCGATGGCATGATCGCCGGGCGCGGCTGGATTGCGATTGCGCTCGTCGTCTTTGGCACATGGCTCACCAGCCGGATCTTCCTCGGCGCCTGCCTCTTCGGCGCCGTGTCCCTGGCAAGCCTGGCGGCCCAGGCGACCGGGCTGGGCGTTTCCTCGCAACTTCTGTCGAGCCTGCCCTATCTCGTGACAATCATCGTACTTGGCATCATCTCGTCGAACCGGCGCCTGCTCAAGCTCAACGGCGTGGCTTCGCTCGGAGAGTCTTTCGAGCGATAGGTACGCAGCACCCCCGGCGGCCCCCTCATTGCGGCGGAAAGAAGCACTGGAACCAGGAGAGTCGACATCGCATGAGGATATCTCTATATACCGGCGGCTTCGGCGACGCGCCCTGGGTATTGTGCGGTCGACGGCGCTGCGAATGTGCTGACCTCTATTGTGATGCAAATCGGTCTGAAAACCGGAAAAGCAAAATAGAAACAATAGTATGATGCTGGGTATCCCAGCCACCGCCACCATCATCCTCAACGATCAGAACGTGTTCCTTGAACCTTCCCACCTCTCGCACCCTGTGGACCTCGGGCAAGATCAACTTGCCGGGCGAGGCCGACTCGGCTGGAATGGGAGCATGCATCCTTTGCGGGATGCCGACGTTTATGATTACCAACCGGCATAGCCGCTAGGGAAAAGCAGTATGAGTGAACATGCGATCGAGTTCTTGCGGGAGTGGATTGGCGAGAAGGTTCACTGCCAGCACTCGCCGGCAAAGATCGAGACGCAGGCCGAGACCCTTGCCAAGGAGTGCGCGGCCAAGGCGGCCGAGGAGGGCATTCTTCTGGAGGACATCCAGGAAGAGGTCGGCGACATCAAGGAATTGATCGCATCGCGCCTCGAAGAGGCCGCCGAGGCCAGCGAGCAAGAGACCAATCCGGATAAGCCGTCCGAGTGATAGCCCGGCCCGGAGCAGCCGGGCGAGGGACGCCTGTCCCAGGCAGCGCCTACTGGTTCGGGAATCTGGCCTGAAGCCAGGCCTTCGGCAGCGCCGGCACGAAATTGCCGTCCCGCCCTGTCATGTCCTCATTGGCGACCAGCGCGTTGAGGATCGCTTCCTCCACTCCTTGCACCACCGCATCGAAAAACGGATCGATATCGACGTCAGGGACGAAATCGGCATGCGCGATCCGGCCTGACGGCGCCAGCGCGGCCTCCGGGTTGGCGGTAGAGAAGGCGAGAAAAATGTCGCCCGAACTGTGGTAGCCGTAGCCGCCGGTCATGGCGATGCCGAGCGGGACACGCCTCGCCAGCCGCTTCATCTGATGCGGCAGCAAGGGCGCGTCGGTGGCGACGATGGCGATGATCGAGCCCTTTTCGGCGCGCGGTGTGCCTTCGCGGATCGCCGGTTCGGCGAGATCCGGCCCGACGCGCTGGCCGCGCAGGGTGAAATTGCGCCGCTTGCCGAAATTCGCCTGCACGAACACCCCGACGGTGTAGCGGCTGTCCTGCCATGCGACGATGCGCGAGGCGGTGCCGGACCCGGCCTTGAAGCCGAACGAGATCATGCCGGTGCCGCCGCCGACGCTGCCTTCCTCGATTGCGCCGACGGCAGCGCTGTCGAGGGCGCCGGCCACATCGTCGAAGCTGACATGATGGCCATTGACGTCGTTGAGGAAGCCGTCATAGGTCTCCGCCGCCACCGGCAGGCCCCAGCCTGTGTCGAGCGCGGCCGGCAGCACCTTGTGCATCCAGCGCAGCGTGCCGTCGCGGGTGACGCCGCAGGAATGCGTGTTGGTGATGGTGACCGGGAAATTGAAGGCGCCGGTTTCCTCGATGATGTGCGACCCCGTCAGCTCGCCATTGCCGTTCTGGCTGAAGACCCCGGCAAGGACCGGCGTGGCGAGTTCCGCCTTCGGCCTGGGCAGGATGGCGGTCACGCCGGTGCGTACCGGCCCCTTGCCGACGACCAGCGGCCCGTCGCCCGAGATCAGCGTCGTGTAGCCCACTGACACGCCGGCCACGTCGGTGATGGCGTTGGACTCGCCCGGCGTGCCGTCGAAGCCGATGCCGAAATATCGGGCGCGTGGCCTTCCCGACGGCGTCGCAAGGTGCGGATCATGTCCTGTCATGCCGTACCTTAGAGCAATTCCAGGAAAAGTGCGTAGCGGTTTTCCATCCGGAATTGCGTCAAACCAAATACTTAGGGCGGTTCAGCGATTACATGAAAGGTTGACCGGCGCTAGAACAACGAGCCTTGATTGCCCGGCTCCCTGGTCTTGGCAGCGGGCTTGGCAGGCGCCTTCGGCCGCGCGGCGCCGCTGGTGGCGATCGCGTCGGCGCTGCCGTCGGCGAATTCCAGCGACAGCGCCGCCCCCGGCGCGACGTCCGCCGCCAGCTTGATCACCGCGCCTTCGGCATCCTTGACCAGCGCGAAGCCGCGCGCCAGCACCGCCTTGTGCGAAAGCGTCGACAAAAGCCGGTCGGCCTGGGTCAGGCTCGCGCGCAACCGGTCCAGCCTTCGCGCAATCGCATGGTCCTGGCGCCGTGTCAGCCCGGTCAGAGCATCGGCCTGCACCTTCTGTCGTCTTGCGATCGGCGCCGGCGACAGCCGTGCAGCGGTACGTTTGAACCGTGCCCGCCTTTCGCGCACGATGGCGAAGAAGGCAGCCTTCGCGCGCGCCAGATCGCGGCCGGTCAGCGTGCGCGCCTCGTTGATGCGGCGGGACAGTGTGGCGGGCGTCAGCCGCCGCCGCTCCAGCCTTGCCCGCTTGCGCTCGATGCTCACCGTCAGCGCCCGGGCGAGCCGGCTCGTCGCCTCGTCGAAGCGGCGGCGCGGCAGCGCCAGCAACTGGTCGGGCGAGGGCAACGCCCGCGCCGCTGCGCGTACCGCCTGGCGCTTGCGCTCGAAATTGCGCGAGGCCGCTGCCTTGAGCCGCGCGCCGAGGCTGGCTAGGGTCGCTTCGAGGTCGGCTTTGACCGGCACGGCCATTTCGGCCGCACCCGTCGGCGTCGGCGCCCGCATGTCGGCCGCGAAGTCGATCAGCGTCCAGTCCGTCTCGTGCCCGACGGCTGATATCACCGGGATGCGCGAGGCGGCGACCGCTCGCGCCAGACTTTCATCGTTGAAGCCCCAAAGGTCCTCGAGGCTGCCCCCGCCACGCGCCACGATCAGCACGTCGGGGTGGGGGATGGCGCCATCCCGGGTAAGCGCGTTGAAGCCATTGACCGCGCCAGTCACCTCCGTGCCGGCCGTCTCGCCCTGCACCCTGACCGGCCAGACCAGAACGTGCAGCGGGAAGCGATCCTTGATGCGGTGAATGATGTCGCGGATCACCGAGCCGGTCGGCGAGGTGACGACGCCGATGACGCTGGGCATGAACGGCAGCCGCCGCTTGCGGCCGGCATCGAACAGGCCTTCCGCCTGCAGCCGGCGCTTGCGCTCCTCGAGCAGCGCCATCAGCGCGCCGGCCC
>NZ_RZSG01000509.1:0-4351 GCF_003997725.1 Mesorhizobium sp. M4A.F.Ca.ET.050.02.1.1 | reverse complement strand
TCCAGGAAAGCGTACCCGAGCGGCTCGACCTCAAGCACAGGGTGCTGGCCGAGATCGACGCCCATGCGCCGGCCAATGCCATCGTCGGCTCGTCGACCTCCGGCATCAAGCCGACCGACATGCAGGTGGCGATGAAGAAGCACCCGGAGCGGCTGGTCGTCGGCCATCCGTTCAACCCGGTCTATCTCCTGCCGCTGGTCGAGATCGTCGGCGGCGAGCAGACCTTCCCGGAGGCGATCGAGGTCGCCAAGGAACTTTACGCCTCGATCGGCATGAAGCCGGTGGTGGTGCGCAAGGAGATCGAGGCCTTCGTCGGCGACCGCCTGCTCGAAGCCGCCTGGCGCGAGGCGCTGTGGCTGGTCAAGGATGGCATCTGCACCGTCGAGGAACTCGACGACATCATGCGCTATTCCTTCGGCCTGCGCTGGGCGCAGATGGGCATGTTCCAGGTCTACCGCGTCGCCGGCGGTGAGGCCGGCATGCGCCACTTCATGGCGCAGTTCGGCCCTTGCCTGAAATGGCCGTGGACCAAGTTGATGGACGTGCCGGAGTTCAACGATGAGTTGGTCGATCTCATCGCCACCCAGTCGGACGAGCAGGCGCACGGCCTGTCGATCCGCGAGCTGGAAAAGATCCGCGACGACAATCTGGTCGCGATCATGGAGGCGCTGTCGAAGCAGAACAAGGGCAAGGGCTGGGGCGCCGGCGCGCTGCACAAGGACTATACCAGGCAGCTCGCCAAGCTGGCGGCGAAGAAGCCGGTCTCCAAGGCGGCCGAGAAGGCCAAGGCTGCCAAGCCGGTGAAGAAGGCCGTGAAGCCGGCAAAGGCCGAAAAGTCGAAGAAGAGCAAGAAGAAGGGCTGAGGCGATGGATTTCGGTCTTTCCGAGGAACAAAAGCTCATCGTCGAGACGACGCGCGCCTTCGTCGAGAACGAGCTTTATCCGCATGAGCGCGAGGTGGAGCGCACCGGCGTGCTGCGCCGCGAGCTGATCGACGAGCTGAAGGCCAAGGCGCTCGAGGCCGGGCTCTACGCCGCCAACATGCCGGCCGATGTCGGCGGCGCCGGCCTCGATACGGTGAGTTGGCTGCTCTACGAGAAGGAGCTCGGCCGCGCCAACTACGCGCTGCACTGGACCTGCGTAGCGCGTCCTTCCAACATCCTGCTCGCCGGCACGCCGGAGCAGCGCGAGAAATATCTCTTCCCCTGCATCCGCGGCGAGAAGTGGGACTGCCTGGCAATGACCGAGCCCGGCGCCGGCTCCGACCTGCGCGGCATGAAGGCCACCGCCGTGCAGGATGGCGACGACTGGGTGCTGAACGGCACCAAACACTTCATCAGCCATGCCGACATCGCCGACTTTGCGATTTGTTTCATGGCTTCAGGCGAAGAGGATTCGCCGCGCGGCAAACGCAAGAAGATCACCGCCTTCTTCGTCGACAAGGGCACCAGGGGCTTTGCCGTGCGCGACGGCTACCGCAACGTCTCGCATCGCGGCTACACCAACGCCATCCTCGAATTCGATGATTGCCGGCTGCCGGCGAGCCAGGTCCTGGGCGAGGTGCACAAGGGTTTCGAGGTTGCCAATTCCTGGCTCGGCGCCACTCGCCTGCAGGTCGGCGCCACCTGCCTCGGCCGCGCCGAGCGTGCGCTTGGCCACGCCATCGAGTACGCCGCCCAGCGCCAGCAGTTCGGCCAGCAGATCGGCAAGTTCCAGGGCGTGTCGTTCAAGCTCGCCGACATGGCGACGGAGTTGAAAGCCGCCGACCTGATGGTGTTCGAAGCCGGCTGGAAGTACGATCAGGGCACCGTCACCGACCAGGACATGGCCATGGCCAAGCTGAAGGCTACAGAGATGCTGGCTTTCGTCGCCGACGAGGCGATCCAAATCCATGGCGGCATGGGGCTGATGGACGATCTGCCGCTGGAGCGCATCTGGCGCGACGCCCGCGTCGAGCGCATCTGGGAAGGCACTTCGGAGATTCAGCGACATATTATTTCGCGGGCGCTGCTGCGTCCGTTTGGGGCTTAGAGCATGATGCCCAAAGCCGGGATCCGGCTTTTGGAGAAGATCATGCTCAAACGAAAAGATGGCCATGCATAAACTCGAACGTCTCCTGCGCCCGAAATCGATCGCCGTGTTTGGCGGCGCACAGGCCGCCGCCGTCGTCGCGCAATCGATCAAGATGGGCTTTGCCGGCGAAATCTGGCCGGTGCACCCGACCAAGGACGAGGTTGCCGGCCGCAAGGCCTACCGCTCCGTCGCCGAATTGCCCGGCGCGCCCGATGCCGCTTTCGTCGGCGTCAACCGGCATCTTTCCATCGAGGTGGTCAAGGCTCTGGCAGAGCGCGGCGCCGGCGGCGCCGTCTGCTTCGCCGCTGGCTTCCTCGAGACCGAAGCCTATGACGAGGACGGCGAGCGGCTGCAGGCTGAATTGGTTACGGCCGCCGGCCAGATGCCGATCATCGGCCCCAACTGCTACGGCCTCATCAACTATGCCGACGGCGCGCTGCTCTGGCCCGACCAGCATGGCGGCATCAGGCTGCCCGACAGCGGCAAGGGCGTCGCCATCATCACCCAGTCGTCCAACATCGCCATCAACATGACGATGCAGAAGCGCGGCCTGCCGATCGCCTTCCTGATGACCGCCGGCAATCAGGCGCAGACCGGCCTCTCGGAAATGGCCCTCGGCCTGATCGAGGATGAGCGCGTCACCTCGCTCGGCCTGCACATCGAGGCCTTCGATTCGGTCGCCGGTTTCGAGCGGCTTGCGGCCAGGGCGCGCGAGCTGAGGAAGCCGATCATCGCCATGAAGGTCGGCCGCTCGGAACAGGCGCGGCAGGCGACGGTGTCGCACACCGCCTCGCTGGCCGGCTCGGACGCCGCTTCCGGCGCCTTCCTGAGGCGGCTCGGCATCGCCCGCGTCGATTCCATTCCAGCCTTCATCGAGGCGCTGAAGCTGCTGCACATCACCGGGCCGCTGCCCGGCTACAAGCTGTCGTCGATGAGCTGCTCGGGCGGCGAGGCCTCGGTGATGGCCGACAGCGCGGAGGGGCGCTGGGTGCATTTCCCGCCTCTGACCGACAAGCATCGCGTCCATGTCAAGTCGACGCTGGGGCCGCTGGTCGCGGTCGCCAATCCGCTCGACTACCACACCTTCATCTGGAACAACGAGCCGGCTATGACGGCCACCTTCACCGCGATGGTGTCGGGCGGCTTCGACCTCAACATGCTGGTGCTCGACTTCCCGCGTCCCGACCGCTGCTCCGACACCGACTGGTGGGCGACGCTGCGCGCTTTCGAGGCGGCGCTGAAGACCAACAGCGCGCAAGGCGCGATCGTGTCCTCACTGCCGGAAAACCTGCCGGAGGAATATACCGCCGGGCTGATGGCGCGCGGCATGGTGCCGTTGTTCGGCATCTCGGAAGCCATGGATGCCGCTCAGGCGGCCGCCTTCATCGGCTGGGCCTGGCGCGAGCCCGAGGCACAGCCGGTCGACACCAGCGCCGCGGGCGCGGCCGACGCCGGCCATGTTACGCCCGACGAGGCCGAGGCCAAGGCGCGGCTGATCAAGGCCGGGCTACCGGTGCCGAAGGGCGAGCGCGCCGCCAATGCGGTTGAGGCGGTGATTTCGTCGATGGCGCTAGGCTTCCCGGTGGCGCTGAAGGCGCTGGGCGTCACCCACAAGTCGGAAGTCGGCGCGGTGATCCTCAACCTCAAGGATGCCGAATCCGTGAGCACCGCCGCGCATGACCTCCTGCCGCTCGGCACCGGCCTCTATGCCGAGCGCATGGTGCGCGACGGCGTCGCCGAGCTGATCGTCGGCTTCACCCGCGACCCGATGTTCGGCGCGGTGATGACGCTCGGCACCGGCGGCGTGCTGGTCGAGCTCCTGCGCGACAGCGTCACTTTGATGCTGCCGGCGACCCGCGACGATATCGAGGCGGCATTGCGTGGACTGAAGCTCTACCCACTGCTCGAAGGCTATCGCGGCCGGCCCAAGGCCGATGTCCAGGCGGCCATCGACGCCATCGCCGGCATCGCCGGCTTTGTGCAGCAGAATGCCGGCGAGATCGAGGAGCTCGACATCAATCCGCTGATCGTCTGCGCCGAAGGCAAGGGCGCCTGGATCGCCGACGCGCTGCTGGTGCTTGGAGAGAAGAAGAATGCCTGACGTCATTTCGACCCGCCGCGAGGGCACGATCCTCGAAGTCACGCTTGACCGGCCGAAGGCCAATGCCATCGACCTGAAGACGTCGCGGCTGATGGGCGAGACGTTCAAGGCGTTCCGCGACGATCCCGACCTGCGTGTCGCCATCGTCAGGACCGCCGGCGACAAGTTCTTCTGCGC
>NZ_RZSG01000508.1:0-4364 GCF_003997725.1 Mesorhizobium sp. M4A.F.Ca.ET.050.02.1.1 | reverse complement strand
GCATGCGCATAGGCATGCTCGGCGCCGCTCGCCTCGCGCTTCTTCCGCCACAGCATGAAGGTCGAATATTTCACCGCATGGCAGCGGCCGACGAGCCCGCCGTCGCGATAGGCGAGCGCCGAGAGCAACACCACCGTGCCGTCGAACAGCGCTGGGTTCGCCCCCATCTCGCGCCGCCAGTTCTCGGCGATCGCCTCGGCGTTGTCGCGTTCGAACGGATGCCGGCCGGGGTCGAGCCTGACATCGACCTTGTCGACCGGCAGGATGACGTTGCGTGGGAGGTCGAAGCTCATCTTGCTCTGAGGTGTGTTGAGATGCAGCTCAGGCCATGTCCAGGGCGATCACCACCGGGCAATGGTCGGAGGCCTTCGGTCGGTCCCAGCCAGCGCGCGGGAAGCGCTCGACCTCCTGGCCGGCCGGAAAGATGGTGCGCCAGGGCTGGCCGTTGCGGACGATGTCGGGAACGGCGGTCGCGTTCTTCGCCGCCAGCCCCTTCGACAACAGGATATAGTCGAGCTGGCAGAGGTGCCGTTCCTCGGGACCGCGCGTGTGGTAAAAGCTCCAGCGGTCCATCTCCGGCCGTCGCTCGACAACGTTTTCGCAGAAGCCGCCGGCGGTCAGCACGTTGATGCAGGACTGGCTCTCGTCGATCACCTGGAAACGGTAGCCGTCGACGCTGTCGCCCTCGATCTTCACCCGCTGCCGGTAGTCGTTCATGTCGCCGCAGATCGCCCAGCGCTTGTCAGCAGCATGATCCTTGCCGAAGCGCTCCTCGATGATGCGGCGCACCGCCTGCGCCTCAGCGATACGCAGCGGCATCGTCGCCTCGCGGCCGTCCAGCCCATTGCGCGGCGAACCCATCGATTTGAAGTGCACGAGATAGAGCGTCAGCGGCACGCCGCCGATCTTCAGGTCGACCTCGAGGCAGTCGCGCCGGAAGATGCGTTCGATTGCCTGATAGCCGAGCGCCGCGAGTTCCGAGGTGAACAGCCCAAATTGCTCGAAGGTGACATGGGCGTGGCTGGTCATGCGCACGAATTCGATCGGCTGGCCGTCAGCCGTCTCGCTCCGCATCATCACGGCAACGTCGATGCCGCGGGTATCATTGCCGGCCGTGGTGTATTTCTGCCGATAGCCCTGCCCGACCATCTTGAACAGATAGCCGTATTCGAAGGCCTTCAGCGCCTCGATGTTGTCGACCTCTTGCATGCAGATGATGTCGGCACGGGTGGCGGCGATCGCCAGCGCGGTGAGCTGGCGCGTGTCGTCGGACTGCGCAATGGCACGCGCCTGCTCCAGCATCTTGTACTCGGCCTCGCTCTGGATATCGAACAGCGCCAGCGCTCGATCCTCGTTTAGCTGGTTGCGATAGCCGGAAAAATCGAACCTGTTCATCAGGTTCTCGACATTGAAGGTGGCAAGGCGCAGCGACATGGCCGTGACCTTTGCCTGCAAGTACCGGTGAAGACAAGAGCCCGCGATGCGGGCCGTGATGGTTGACGGAACCTTTCCGTTCATCCGCCGTTCAGACGACAAGTTCCATAAATAGGCCTCTTCCCGGGGTATTCTGGGCGTGGGGCCTGAAGTCTTCGGAGTGTGCAATGAAACCGCACTTTTTGTCTTCGTTGAGGTCCGGTCTGCTGACCCTGGGTCTTGTGGCTGGCGTGACGGCACCGTCACTGGCTGGTCCGATCCTTGAGCCTGACCTGTCGGTCCCGGCCAATCTGCCGGCGCCCGGCATCACGCCTGTTCGTGACGAGTGGGCCGGCGGCAATGACCGGCAGCTCCAGGAGGATTGGCGTTGGCGCAACCGCGACGGGCGGTGGCGGTCCGGCAATTTCCGCGAGCGGAATTTCTCCCGCAATTGGGACGGTGATCGTAACTGGGATGGCGACGACTGGCGCTGGAGACGCCACCATCATCGCCGGCATTTCAGGGACTCCGATGCCGCCATTTTGGGCCTCGGCCTCGGTCTTGGCTTGGGCAGCCTGTACTACAACAACGGCTACTACAACAACGGCTACTACGCTCAGCCCCGGCGGATCTACCGGACGCAGCGTCTGTCCAGCGCGCACATCCAGTGGTGCTACGACCGCTACCGCTCGTACCGGGCCTGGGACAACACGTTCCAGCCGTATAATGGCCCACGCCAGCAGTGCTGGTCGCCATATAGCTGAGCAGCAACGGATCGAGGAATGCGCAAACGGCGCCGTGTCAAGCGGCGCCGTTTTTGCCTCGGGGGCACCATGAGACGCGCCAAGCACCACCGGCGCTAACGCGCTCTTCATCAGGCGGGTCTATCGGATAGGCGGAGCGGATCGCCCGAAAGCGGAATGCCATGGCCGAGGACGAAAACAGGGACAAGCACCGGCAGCGCGTGCTGAAAGGCGCGTCGATCCTGACCGGCATCGCCAATTCCGAGGTCAAATGCACGCTGCGCAACATGCATGCCGGCGGCGCCGAGCTCAAAGTGCCGATCGAGGCGCGGGTGCCTGACGAGTTCCTGCTCTACGTGCCGACCGACGGCATCGGCTACAAGGCCGTGGTGCGCTGGCGCCGCGACGGCCGTATCGGCGTCGAGTTCACCGGCACCGAACCGAAGCCGCACTGGCACTACGGCTGAAGCTCCGCCTCCCCTGCTAGCCGAAGGGCTGGCACGAAAAAGTCGGCGGATTGCTCCGCCGGCTTGGTATTTCGCGACCAGAAGCTTGATGACAATTCGCCCTGCTGAGTCAGCTGGTGCGGGTTTCGAGAACCGGAGCGGCGCGGACATTGAAGTCCGTGAGCACCGGAAGCGCAGAAACCCGCGGCAGATGGCCGGCAGGGTAGAATTGGCGCAAGCTTCCTAGTTTTAGCCTTGCCGACCAGCTTGTTCTTGGCGATCACCGCGCGCCCGCAGGGCGAAGCCCGAGGACGCGCAATGCAAAGACCGTGGATCGCCTCAGTTCTTCTCCTTGTCGACCAGCTTGTTCTTGGCGATCCACGGCATCATCGCGCGCAGCTTCGCACCCACCTCTTCGATCTGGTGGCTGTCGTTGTTGCGGCGGATGCCCTTGAAGCGCGCCAGGCCGGCACGGTATTCCTGCATCCATTCCGAGGTGAACTTGCCGGTTTGGATGTCCTTCAGCACGCGCTTCATCTCGGCCTTGGTATCGGCGGTGATGATGCGCGGACCCGAGACATACTCGCCCCATTCGGCGGTGTTCGAGATCGAGTAGTTCATGTTGGCGATGCCGCCCTCATAGATCAGGTCGACGATCAGCTTGACCTCGTGCAGGCACTCGAAATAGGCCATTTCCGGCGCGTAGCCGGCTTCCACCAGCGTCTCGAAGCCGGCGCGGATCAGCTCGACCAGGCCTCCGCAGAGCACCACCTGCTCGCCGAACAGGTCGGTCTCGCATTCCTCGCGGAAATTGGTCTCGATGATGCCGGAGCGGCCGCCGCCGACGGCGCAGGCGTAGGAGAGCGCCAGATCGAGCGCATTGCCGGAAGCATCATGGTTGACGGCCACCAGGCACGGCACGCCGCCGCCCTTCTGGTATTCGCCACGCACGGTGTGGCCCGGGCCCTTCGGCGCAATCATGACGACATCCACGGTCGACTTCGGCTCGATCAGGCCGAAATGCACGTTGAGGCCGTGCGCAAAGGCAATCGCCGCGCCATCGCGGATGTTCGGCGCGATCTCGTTCTTGTAGATGTCGGCCTGCAGTTCGTCGGGCGTCGCCATCATCATCAGGTCGGCCCATTTGGCGGCGTCCGCGACGGTCAACACCTTGAGCCCGTCGGCCTCGACCTTCTTGGCGGTCGCCGAGCCGGCCTTAAGACCGATGGCGATGTCCTTGACACCGGACTCCTTGAGGTTGAGCGCATGCGCCCGGCCCTGGCTGCCATAGCCGATGATGGCGACCTTCTTGCCCTTGATGAGGTTGAGATCGGCGTCACGATCGTAATAGACACGCATTTTCGTCTTCCTTCCCGTTTTGAAGATCAGAGCATGATGCCGAAAAGTGTGAAGCGGTTTTCGGACGACATCATGCTCTATCTCTTTGATTTAGAGCCGGATTCAGATTTCAGGTCGACTTGACCTGAAATCATCCGGCTCTGGGGCCTAGCGGCCGGTTGTTTGCTCCATGGAGAGCGAGAAACTGCTGCGTCGCACGGGCGGCATCGCCACCGATCGTCGCCTCAGTCAATTCCAGCCGGTCGCCGAGCAGAAGCCTCATCTGCACATCGCGGGCGACCAGCCCGAAAAAGGTGCGGAATGCCGTTTCGGAATCCGCGAAATCCAGCAATCCGGCCTCGCGTCCCGCTTCCAGCACCGGCTTCAAGCGCCTGGCGAGCGCGAAACGTCCATTCTGCAGCAC
>NZ_RZSG01000507.1:0-4370 GCF_003997725.1 Mesorhizobium sp. M4A.F.Ca.ET.050.02.1.1 | reverse complement strand
GTATGGCGAAGGTCGTGGAAGCGAATCCGGGGCAGCTTGGTCTTGCCGAGGACGCGGACCCACTCATGCGTCAACGACCTTGGCTGTATCGGCTGACCGTCGATCTGGGCAACCACGAAGCTGTCGGCGTCGGGACGGATGCCAAGCCGCAACTGCTCCTCGGCCTGGCGCGCCCGATGCGCCTTCAGCTCGGCGACGGTGCTCGCCGACAAGGCGACGGTTCTGGCCCTGCCGCTCTTCGGCTCCTTGTAGCGGACGCCGTCGTCGGTCTGCTCGGCGCTCTCGACGATAGCCAACTGGCGGAGGTTGTCGCCTAGCTCGACGTGGCGCCACCTCAGGGCAAGGATTTCACCGCGCCGTAGGCCGCATGTCACCGCCAAGAGCGTCGGGATAAACATCCGCGTCGGCCGGAGCGTTTCCAGAAGTGTCGCGGTCTGCGGGACATCGTAGGCCAGCATCTTCTTGCGCTCGACCTTCGGTGGAGTCGACGCCATCGCCGGGTTGCGGGATAGCCTCTCCCAGGTCACCGCCTGCCCAAGCGCCTTGATCAGAACCCGGCGGTAATGGTGAACCGTTCGCGGTGCCAGTGGGGGCAGGGGCTTGGCGTCCTCGACTTCCTTGACCTTGCGATGATCGGTTCGGGGCTTGGTCAATGCCTCGGAGAACCCGGCGTCGATACGGTCAGTCTTCAGCTTGGCGAGGATCACGGCGCCGATGAGCGGGACCAGTCCTTTGCGGCATATCTCGGCGTAGCGCTCGAAGGTCTTCGGCGCGACCGATGGTTTGACGAAGGTCAGCCACTCCTCGAGGAACTCGGCGACGGTCTGCTTGGTGGGCTCGGTGTAAGTGCCAGCGTCAAGCTCAGCGATCAGGCGAGCGCACTCCCTCTGCGCTTCGCGTTTCGTGCCGGTGAAGCTGTGCCATTTTCGCTTTTTCTTGCCCGTCTTGGTGTCGATCTCGCCGACATCGAGGACGATGGCGAAATGACCTGGACTGCGTTCGCGGATGTGGCCTTTCATGGTTCGTCCTCCTCGTCATCCGGCGAAATGCCGGCTTCCGACGCTTTCATCAACATCCGAAACATCTTGGTGCGCTGGGCAGCTTCCACCTTGATTTGCTCGGCCTCGGCTCTCAGGTCGGGGATCTCGCCAGCAGCGCGCATCTTCATCACCTGGGCTGTCATGGCGTGCGCCGCCATCTGGAGTTCGCTTACGTGTTTGATGAGTTCGGTGGTGGTAACGAGGTCAATCTTGGCGATCCTCTCCCAGTCGACGACATCTTCGCTTAACAGGAAAGTAGTGACGTCGTGACGGCTCAGAAGAACCGAATAGAGCTCCTTCGATCTGCGGTAAATCTTCTCAATAGGCTCATCGATCCGAAGGGACATCTGCGCCAGCCGGCGGATAGCTTCGGACTTGCTCTGGATCCGGTTGCGGAACCGCCATTCCTCGATCGCCTGCAACTCCTCGTCACTGATCACCATCTGCAATCGCTGGCTGTCGCCCTTGCCTAGTTTCGGTCTGGCCATCCGTCTGACACCCCTGTTTCATACCAAACTTACACATAAAATACTTGCGAGCAAGACGTGGCGGGATTATGTGGTATTTCATACATATGATTGGTATCTTTGGCATGAATGGAAAGGGAACGGAATTGACGCTCGACGAAGCACTATCCAAACCCACTGTCTCGGTGCAGGACGCCGGGAAGCTGTTCTTCAACCTGAGCCGAAACGCTGCCTATGACGCAGCCAAGCGCGGTGACTTTCAGACCATCAAGATTGGTGGAAAGATCGTCGTGCCCGTTGCGCCGATCGCCGCCAAACTCGGTCTGACGATGAAGATCGGTGCTGCGGTATGACCGACGTCACCGCCCAACATTCCGAACGCCCCGCTGCGACAGCATCCGGGTCAGAACTCGTCGCCATCGTTCCGAAGAATAAGCGCGAGGAAATCCGCGTCTCGCTCGATCTCCTCAACGGTATCCGCTTGTTCAACGCGCGCGTCTACTTCACGGCCCAGGATGGCACCAAGCGGCCTGGCAACGCTGGGATCGCCTTCACCGTCGACAAGCTAGAGGTCTTTGCCGAAGCCGTCGCAATGGCGCTGGTGACGGCCGAGAAGCGGGGCTATGTCAAATGAGCGGCGCCCCGACGACGGAGCAGAAAACCGACACGGTGTCAGCAGCCGCACTCTGGCTAGCGACCGGCGAGCGAGACAAGGCGCGCGCCGCGGTTCCGCAGGTGCGAGAGAAATTTGGCCTAAGCGCCGCCGAGGCGATCGAGGCGCTTCGCGAGTCTCGCCTGATCCTAGCGAGGGCGCACTGATGACTGCGGCGCGAAGCAAAAGCGAAATCATGTCTGGCGTCTTCGACCCAGCAGCCGGCGACGACGTCCATCCGGCACGATCGACGGGAATCCGTCGGGCGGCCCTGAACGACAGGGTGCCCTGTGCGCCATTGCGTTGGCCGACCAGGCCCAGAGAACGGTTCGAATTGTTCGACGCTTGGCATGATGTAGCCATGCAGATCCTTCATCGCGAGAAGGTCAGCCTTCGACTGATCGCAATCGCAAAAAAGGTGATCTGGTGGTCAGATGGAACGATTACCGGCAGCAATGCCGCGCTTGCGACCAGGGCGGGCTATTGCTCCGAGAAGACTATCAGTCGCGAAGTTACTGCCTATGTCGATCTGGGCATCTTCGCGGTCGCCTTTGATTGGAAGCGTCCGGAAGGCGAAAAGTTCATCACCATCCGCACCCTTCGCCCATCTCTTCCGATCACGCTGCCTGCATGGATTATTCTCCCTGAAGGTTCCGATCTAAGTCTGGACAACAGTGGTCCCGACTTAGAGGGCGCAAGTCTGGACAACAGTGGTCCCGACTTAGAGGGCGCAAGTCTGGACAACAGTGGTCCCGAACTCCTGGACAACAGTGGTCCCGCTACCATTGACCATATGAAGGGCGGCGCCGATGCAGCTTGATCTCTTCAACTGGAAACCGCCGGCGATCATCTGCCCTTTTCCGCTGCACCGTCGCGCCAACACGGTGCGAAAGATCGCGGCGGCGTTGGACGCTCGGTCGTACCAAGCCGGACAACGCTATTGGTCGATGCATGTCGCTCAGGAGCGGAAGGGGCTTGAGCGCCTTGGCATCACTTCGAGGGAAATCGACGCCGAGATCAGCCGCTACGCTGCGGCAGTCAGCCAGGTCCTTCATCTTCCAAAGCAATATCGCTCGACGCCAGAAGGTGCGGCATGAGCGCTGAAGCGGATAGAGCCGGCCGCGCAGCGGTCGGCATGGGTCAAGGGACCGAGTCCCTTGTGGGGCGCAGGGGCGAAGCCCCGCATCGTAGGGCGCTAACTCCGCGCGCGCGAGGCACGCGCTGTGCTGCTCGTTTTGTACACACATCGGGGTTTGTCGGCCAATTTTGTCTGCACAGGCGTACATACACTCCATTGTTGAGAGGCGCTCGGAAGAAGCGGAAGGCGGCATAATGGACGAGCGCGATCTCATCGCCCGCTTGAGGGCCGACAACGCCACGTTGCGCGAACAGGTTCGCCAGCTCGAGGAAATTCTTGCGCCAACGTCCATCGCTGTGCCGGACGAATGGGGCCTGACGAAATCGGAAAGGCGCGTCTATGCCTGCCTGGCTTGTCGCGACCAGGCATCGCGAACCGCAATCATGCAGACCCTGTACAGCAACCGCCCTGGCGATCCGCCGACTGAGAACACGATCCATGCCTTCGTCTACAGGCTCCGCAAGAAGCTGACGCCATTCGGCATTGGGATCACCACCGTCTGGGCTGAAGGATACCGGCTCCACGAGCGGCGACGCACCAATCCAGAACAGTTGCCGGGATAAGATGCAAGCCACCACAGGAAGTGATGCATGATCCTCGATGTCGATCCCGTTGCAATCGAGCGCGCCAAGGCGATCGGTCGCGAATATGCGGAGAAGATCTACCCTTCGACGCCTCTACCTGGTGCTCTGAACGCCAGCGTCCTCGATGAGCTGCCGAGGCCGACGCCTGCTCATATCCTTCACGAGCCGACAATGTGCTTCACAGCATCGGAGGCCTTCGTGTTCCGCTGGCGGGAGCTCGCCGCCGAATGAAGATGACGCATCGCTCAGGAAACCGGGCCTCCCTTCCGTTTCACGCCTTCTCGAGCTTCAACAAGCCGGGAGGGCGAGTGCACCCACGGGTCGCCCGGACCCGAAACCGAATCCTCGACCTGTGGGAGGGGATGGCTTCGTACGCGACGATTGCCGAAGAACTGAACATCAGCATTTCGACCGTCGTCGACTGCATCGCCAGGGCAAGACGGCTGAAGGATCCTCGAGCCAATCGACCCTTCAGGCACCGAAAAATTC
>NZ_RZSG01000506.1:0-4370 GCF_003997725.1 Mesorhizobium sp. M4A.F.Ca.ET.050.02.1.1 | reverse complement strand
AGCCTACTCCGACCGGTATCTACGGGCTCCGCTCCAGGTACTCCTGCTAATGCGAACCGCCGCTGCCCTTCGCGATGCACTGGCGACCAAAGGGGCCTCTCTGCCCTTCTCGGTTCAAACCAGTCCCCTCGGCAACCGCGCGGACGGGGGGCACTCACGCCTCATCCATGATTGGCGGTTCGAAGACGACCGAAAGGGCACCGCGGTGGACCTCGCGAAACGGCTTGGTCTCGACTGCACCTTTCTAAGTGGCCAAATCTCGCACGGGCGCAAGATGACTTTGCAGTTTGACGACCAGACAAACGCAGTGATCCTTTTCGATCAAGGGTTCGGATATTGGCGTGCATCTGGATCGGACTCTCATAATTTCCGCATGCAAGCAAGCATACAGGCTAACGCGCTGCTGAACTCTTCCACGCTCGTTTCTGGTCTAGGTGAGAGCTACATAGCCATAACTCGCGGATAACTTTGCCGCGGAGCTGTTTACGAGTTCGAGCATTCCAAGAACACCTTTGTAGGGGCGCAACACCCGAGCGGTGCGACAGGCACTTCGCCCGGGATGTGGGGTTGGCGCTTTTCGCATGCAAACGCGCTCGTCCAATCCGCGGACAGCGCAGGTTAAGACCCGGTCGCAACGCGCCCGCGAGGCGTTGGCCACCCAAGTGAAAGGATACGCTCCACGTCGCTACGAGCCAGAACTTCGCTCGCGGCCGCCCACCCGTCTTCGGCGAGAAGACCGGCCGCGTAACGATCTTCGAATGGGTCGAATCGCTTACGCGGTACTGTGTACCCGCGCAGGCGCTCCTCCAGTGTCTCGATATCTTCAATCCAGTCGGCTTCGATCGTTTCGGGCAGAGTGCCGAGGATGTCGCTCGACTTCTTCAGCCGTTCGGACAGTACGCGATAGACCTTCTCGTCGATCGTGCCGGCGTACGTGAGATTCGCCATGTCGACCCTTTGCCGCGTCTGACCGAACCGTTTGATGCGGCCGATGCGCTGCTCGAGCCTCGAGGGATTCCAGGGTAGGTCGACATTGATCAGGGTGCCGAGAGTCTGCAGGTTGAGTCCCTCACACGCGGCATCCGTCGCGACGACCAGCTTGATCTCCCGGTTTGCGACGAGGTGTTTGATTTGCGTGCGCTCGATAGAAGTGGGCACGCCGCCCGATAGTAGGCGTGACTTGCCTGTCCCGGCATAGAGTGCGACGACTTGGTCGGGGCGATCAAGGCTAAGAGACTCGGCTATCCAAGCAGCCGTATCATAGTATTGGCTAAAGATGATCGACCCGAGTTCGCGCCAGGTGCGCTTGTCAGTGACGTGCTCGTCGAGAAAGTAGCGGACCGCCTTCAACTTCGGATCGCCGCCGCCTTGCAGGGCATCGACGATGACATGAAGATGGTTGCGTTCTTCGCTGCGCGGGTCGAAGGCAGATGAGTCGAGCTCTTCTTGGATCTCCTCGTCGAGATCGCCTTCCCCCATGAGCGCTTTGGCTGTAGCGATCGCGGCGGCTTGGCTGGAGCAGAGGCGCTGCATTAGAAGTGTTCTCATGAAGCCGGCTGGTTTGTCGCGACGCGCATACGCCTTCGTGAAGGCGGTCACTGCCTCAAGGGCGATGTTGAAGGCTTCAGACGTGTAGAGGCTAAGGCCATCGAAAAGGTGCGCAGGTATCTGTTCTCCGGCGCTTGGATGAATATCGACTGGCAGCGCCGGTAACAGGCCTAGGCGCTCGAGGTCTCTGCGCTTCCTGAGTACGACGTGTCGCAGCAAGGGGTTGTTGCGACGGAAGTAGTCTCGTGATGTGAGCTCCATCTCCGCCTTCATGGCGATTACAGGATTGGACATGTCCGACGCAAACTTGTTCGTCAGCCACTCTCTGTCACCTAGGTCCAGTTCCGATCGTATGTCGGCAATCAGGTCATCGTTATCGGTTGGCGGCAGAGGATTGGTGATTAGCTGCCAACCCTCACGGAGGTTGATGACCTGCCGCTCGCCTTTAAGGTAGGGCAACACGCGGTTGGGAAACTGCCAATCGGAGAATGCGCTTCCCAGGACAAACTCGGCGCCTTGGTTGAGAGCTTGCAGTATATCCCAGAGATCAGCTTCGCTGGTCTGTATCGGAGTGGCTGTCGAGAGCAGCATATGCTGTGTTCGCGTCGCTATGCGCGTTATAAACTTCAGCAGATTGTTGGGAAATCGCTCGTCCGATCCGACCGGCTCGGAACTGCGCGCCTTGTGCGCCTCGTCCAGTATGACCATACCATAGCGGCGTCGCAGCAGGTGCTCCGCTTCGGTGCCAGGCTTTGGTTCGCCATGCCGGTCAACCCCCTGAACGATGAGTCCGGTCGAGACAAGGCCAACTGCATACGGGCAGCGGGCGACGTCGGGGACACCGGCACCTTTGATCGTGCGGCCGGCGGGGTCGATCCAGCATTTCCGGGTGCTGTGCCAGCGGGCGACGGGCATCGCGAGCCGGTCAAGCAGCTCGATTTGCCACTGCTCGAGGAGTGTCGACGGTGTCATAATTAGCACGGGGCCGTCTCCCAGCAGGACCGAGATCAAGGCCGATGCCGCGAGAGACAACGTCTTGCCGACGCCGACCTCGTCGGCGAGGAGCACGCGAGCGCGACCGTAGGTTTCGCGATGAGCCAAAAACTGAACGACGAAGGCCCGCTGCCAAGGCTGAAGCGCTTCACCCTCTCTGTAAATCGGCGTCTCGGCGAGCGCGGCCGGAACCATGTTAGCTGGTTGATCGTGGAAGTTGACGACCTCGACCTCGCGCCGGTTCGCGAGCCGTCCGACTTCGGCTACGATCGCGTCTGGCAGCGGCTTGCCTTGAGCCCACAGCTCATCGAACTCGGCTTGGACCCAGGAGACGCCTTCTGGTGAGCTGTCTTCCCAGACAAGTTCGTAGTTGTAAGCCCAGGCTGCCTTGGTCTCGTTGATTGAACCCATGAAGGCGACGGCGCCTTCGGGCCCGGTGATTACACCAGCTTTGCCGTGGAGGAACGGAGCGACCGTTCGCGGGACGACCTTGATTTCGACGCGTCCAGAGATGAGGAGTTCGTAAAGCTTTGAGTAGCGGTCTCGATGCACGACCGCATCTACGATCAGGTCATCTTCGACGAATCTCTGGAACAGCCGCGCCTCCCTGACCCGCTGGGCAGCTTCGATGTCCTCTGGATCGAGGTCGGCGTTGGCGACAATGCGAACCTTTTCGATGCCTTTGATCTCTTCGCCGACGAGTTCGAATATCGAGGATCGGAAGTAGCCCGCTATCCGATCGTAGGTGATAGCGGTCCTCAGCCGTTCTGCAAGGTAGCTCTGCGAAAGCCTGCCGAGCCGGGAGGAGAAGCGTGCGAGGCTCCCGTGCTCCGCGAAGGGCGTGGAGACCATACCGGAGCCGCCCGTCTTCATAGCTATAGGCGTTCGTTTCGAAGAAGGTTGGCTAGAACGCTTGCCTGTCGTCCTTCGCCTTCAACCCGGCCACGTCGGTTGGCGACGAAATCGGCGACCTCGATGATGTCCGAGCGCCGCTTGAAGTAATCTGGAACGATGTCCCGCAGCTGGGTTAGCAGAGTCTCGACGTTCACTTCGCTCATCAGCGCGTCGATCGCGAATAAGGTCGCGCGTACGATACCGTTGCCGAAGTCGCGCAGGTCGAAGCCGTAGCGTGGGCCGAACTCGCCCGCCGACTTCAGCCGCGCTGCGTTCGGTTGCATGCTCTGCATGAAGGGCGCATAGTCGTGAAGGCGGAAGGCTCGCGCGAAGTTCTGATAATCATCGAGCTTCGATCTGCCACCGGCCTCAGTGGAGATCATCTTCAGGTAGAAGCGTTCGGGGCCCTTGAGCTGCTGCCATAGTCGTGCGCTGAGACCTTCGGGAATCATATGTTCGTTTGCGACGGCGACGGCGTATTCGATCATCCGGTCGACGAACGTCTGCTCTCCTTTCCGGCGCGGTCTGAGTGCCTCGGACGTCATGTCCCGGCCATCAATCTTCGTGTAGCCGGTCAAAACCCTTAGTGCCGCAGCGTACCCGGCCATCTGCAGGTCGGGGTCTTCGAAGACATTCTCGATGTGGCCGGCGCCCTTGAGGGACTGGTTCAGGCCGACGAGGGTGTCGATCTGCCGTGCGACCTCGATCCGAACATCCTGTACGATCTCGTCCTCGTAACCTGAAGCGGCTACTGTCCGCTTACGGAGAACGAGGATCACCGTACCTTGAACGTAGCCGCCCTTCTTGAGCTCACTGGTAGTCTCAGTGGCGATGTACCAGGCTGCGATCACCTGCAGGCCGGCACCCCAGAAGATTTGGGCCAAATCGGCCCAGACCGACCCGGACTGGTGAGTGAACATCACGATCTGCAGCCC
>NZ_RZSG01000505.1:0-4373 GCF_003997725.1 Mesorhizobium sp. M4A.F.Ca.ET.050.02.1.1 | reverse complement strand
CTCGTGATGCCACGGTCTTAACGGAATGGACCAGCCTCGGTCCCGGCAGGGGACACCTCTTCGCGCCAGCGGCGCTGCAGAGCTCGAGAGTTAGACGGTGGCCGTCTTCCTATTGAAGAGTTCGCCGGAGCGGAGCATCGCATGCATGATGACGGCGAGCTTGCGAGCGACAGCGACGGCGGAGCGTTTGAAGCCGATCTTCTCGCGTAGTCTTATACCCCAATTGCGTAAATCACTCTCACCCCGACTGCGGGTCAGGATCACGACGGCGGCTTCATAAAGAAGCGAACGCACATGGGCGTCTCCGCGTCGGGAGATATGGCCGTCATAATCCACTTCGCCCGACTGATAGCGCCGCGCCGTAAACCCGAGCCAGGCACCTACCGAGCGCGATCGCGTGAAGTTCGCTGGATCCTCAACTGCATTTAGGTAGGCGGTGGCTGTAATCGCGCCAACGCCGGGGATCGACATCAACAATTGGCTTTGCTCGTTTCCACGCGCTTCAGCAAGGAGCTGCCGCCTCAATCTGGCTGCCTGGAGGCGCAGGCTACGCCACGCTTCGAGCAAGGGCAGGATTGTCCTCGAAAGGCCGGCGTTGTCGGCCAGAAGGGAGCGAACATGCACCTCGAACTTGCCGCCCATACCACACGGAATGACAAGGCCGAACGTCTTCATCACCCCCCGGATTTGGTTCGCCGCGTCCAATGTCGTCCGCATAAGTTTCGTCCGAGCAGCAATCAATGTCCGAGAAAGCATGCTGGCGAAGCCCTTTACCCGCACTTCGCGGAAGAATCCGACCTCCGCCACGTGCGCGAGCACATCGGCGTCGTTGGCATCGGTTTTGTTGGCGGCCATGTCGAGCGCCGCTTTGGGACGACGGGCATCGATGCAAATGGCCTGCACTCCCTCGGCGCGCAATGCATGAAAAAACCACACCGACAGGGGGCCTGTTTCGAACACCACGCGTTCCACATTTGACGCTCGCATGCGGATAAGTTCGGCTATGTTGGCGGGATCAGAGGCGCACTTTCCGCGCCAGATCCGCTTACCTGCCAGACGAATCGAAATTGCCGTCTCTTTCATCGATACGTCGAGACCGATATACTCTGTCATGGCTGTTCTCCATTGATGTTGGGCCCGGCGTCCAGTCGAGAGCCCGTATCTCATCATATCGGGGAGCAGCCACCTTCCAAGATCGTCGTCGGATTCAGAGCGGCCTCGTGCCCGCGATTACACCGCGAGGCTGGGCCACTCGCGCCGGTAGTCGAACGCTTGCAGCATTGAATGGGGAATTTCCGGCACCGCTTTGTGGCCGGCAATGCCGACGCCCGTTGTAAGAGAGGACCAGCCCCGGACGAATACATGGACATACGGTAACCAACTCGCGCATCAGAGTTTGTTCACCCGCGTACCACCGATAGGCGCTCCGTCAATGAGAAACCGACCGAGGAAATCGGTGTCGGGTGGATTATTGCGCAGATAGCACCAAAAGGACATCAGAGCGGTACGAGATGGCCCTCCCGCCAGCTAGCGGCCGGACTTAAAGCGGGTCGGCATCCAAAACTGACGCATGGCCTCAACGACGGCCGGAATGTCGGACCATGCATTTCGGCCAGCGAGCGAAGACAGTGGCACTCGCAAGGGCCGGCCGTCATCGTCGACGCCGTGGAAGAGGATCGGCAGCAGCAGGGTGTGCTCAATTGTATTGGGCGAGAGCAATCGCGACCAGGCGAGTAGCCGAAGCTTCATGACGGTATAGAAGGCCATGCACCAGGGCCGTACGTCGAGGCCGCCATCGGCCATCCGTAGGAAGAGCGGCTCGAAACTCTGCGGCCTCGTCGACAGCATTTCGCCGATCGCGTTGTGCCGCATGAGCGTGGCCGCGATCGCCGAGAACTCCTCCGTGTCGTGATCGAAGGTGTCCGGATTGAGGCCCAGGAGGGGGCACCCCCATTCTTCGGAAGGCATCGAGACCGGCCCGGCGACGACCGCAGCCACGGCGCCGTCGAGCATCGAGAGCGAGCTTGCCCTGGGGCGACGAAGCGTCGCCGACTGCCGTCGCTTATCCAGCCAATGTCCGAGCTTCTCGAAGGACATCGCGTAGTCAGCCATGGTGGTCTTGGCGGGCCTGCGCTCCTGTCGTGGCTTGTGTCTGGTCATGCAGCGGCTCTTTCGGCTTCGCGTGCCGCTTTCCAATTCCAAACCAGGAGCTCATGGAGTTGATCGTTCGTCGTGGCGCCGCTGGCCATGCGTTCGAGAACGTCGGTGAGATAGACTTCGGGATCGACGCCGTTCAACTTGGCCGAGTTGAGCAGCGAAGCCAGGATCGCCCAAGTCTGTCCACCGCCTTCGTCACCACTGAACAGACTATTCTTTTTTCCGATTGTAATCGGTCGAATCGATCTCTCCACGGCGTTCGTGTCTGGCTCAAGCCGCCCGTCGTTTAGGAACGCCGTTAGTCCATCCCAGCGCTCAAGCGCATAGTCGATCGCCTTGATCAGCGTCGACTGGCGAGAGATCCCGTCCTTCACGGCTTCGAGACGCGCCTTCAAGGCCTCCATCAGCGGCTTCGTCTGCGATTGTCGTACCGACCGACGCAGGTCAGCACTCAAGCCGCGGATGCGCTCCTCGATCGCATACACCGCGCCGATGCGCTCGATGACCTCCCTGGCGAAGGGCGAGTTCGTCGTCTTGTGGACCTTCACGAAGTTGCGGCGTGCATGGACCAGACAATACGCCAGGCGGATCTTGCCCGACGATTTGGCCCCTCCCGCCAACGACGTATAGGCAGCATAGCCGTCGACTTGCAGCACGCCCTTGAACCCGGCCAACTGGCCAGCAATCTCCTTTTTGCCACGGCCACCCGCAAAGACGTAAGCGACCGCCGGCGGCGCGGGCCCTTTCCAGGGTCGGTCGTCCGTCGCATGCGCCCAGAACTGGCAGGTCCGTGTTCGACCTCGGCCGGGATCAAGCAGCATTGGCGTTTCGTCGCAGAACAGCCGCTCGAAGCCATGCATCGTCTTCAGCTGCAGTTCATAGAGGGCCCTTGGCCATCTGCGCGGCACTCTTCATCCAGCGCGAAAGCGTCTGCCGATCAACCTCCACACCCAGCCGGCCAGTATCTGGGATTGACGATAGAGCGTCGACTGCCAAGCGTATTTCGCCGCGGCAATATGGGCGACCAGGGCCGTGGTCACCATGCGGCCCTCGATGAGCCGAGCCGGTGCTTTCGCCTGGACGACCGCTTCCTCACAAGCTCGGCAAGCGTATTTGGGGCGGATTGTCCCCAACACGCGCAATAGTGCAGGAACCCGGTCAAGTGCTTCGGCGACGTCCTCTCCGATCCGACGCATTTGCGCCGTGCAGCATGGGCACAGCGTCGAGGATGGTTCAATCACCTGTTCGTGGCGGGGCAGATGCGCGGGGAGTGCTCCAATGTTGCGCCGGGCCTTTGTGCGCTTCCTCCCCGCCGTGCCCGGTGCCGTATCGTCGTTGGCCGCAGTCGGCGCAGCAGCGTCCTCGCCTCCCAGGCCAAGCGCCAGTTGCTCGGCACATATCACCACCGCGCGCTCCGAGCGCGTCCCAAAAATCAGCGTTTTCAGCATCGAGATTTCCGCGCGAAGAGCGTCATTCTCACCCTGCAAGGCAAGCGCCATTTCGGTGAGCACAGCTGGATCGCGAGAAAGGTCTTCGGGCCGAAGGGGCATGAGGCAAGCTAACCAAATCACCCCAAAATAACCAGCAAAATCAGATACCTCAGGCAACATTTGTCGGCCGCTTGACTGCGCGCGGCTCGACCCGGAGCCACTCGCTCAGGCCCTCGAACAGCATCGCAAATTGCGTCGACGTCAACCGCATCGTTCCTGCCTGGATCGGCGGCCAGGTAAAACGCCCTTCCTCCAGCCATTTCGTCGCCAAAATCATCCCGCTGCCGTCAAAAATCAGAAACCGCAATTTGTCTGCGCGTTTCGACCTGAAGACGAAGACGTCCCCGCTGTACGGATTGCCCGCCAGTCTCTCCGCGACCAATGCGACCAAGCCGTGCACACCCCTGCGGAAGTCGACCGGCTCAGTCGCCACAAACACCCGCGTGTCCGATCCGAACGCGATCACCGTGTCGATCTCAGTGCCGAAACGATACTCCGAAGCGTCGCGGCATCCGCACCCTGAGGTACCCGCACCCGCGCGTCCCCAATCTCGATTTCGATCCTGTCGCTCGACGACGCATTACCCTCCTGCCCGTCGACGATCGAGCCAGCGGAAACGCGTTCCACCTGCACCTGCGCAAACATCGGCGTGCCGCGCAGCGCCTCACGTGCCTGGCGCCGCCACACCGAAAGCAAACCCCGGTGCACCCCGTTGCGGCGCGCTAC
>NZ_RZSG01000504.1:0-4403 GCF_003997725.1 Mesorhizobium sp. M4A.F.Ca.ET.050.02.1.1 | reverse complement strand
GCTTCGATGGCGGCGATAATCTCATCAGTGATGCGGGCGTAAACATCAGCTCGGTTCAGGGAAGCCATGGTCATGACCTCCCTGCTGCAGGTGCCGAAGTAGGAAGGACACTTGCGATGAAACCTAACTCGTGTGCCCTCACAGCGACGAAAGACGCCATGTCCCTGAACAGCTCCGGCCGAGGCAGCTGCACGTGATCGGTGACCGGGGAGTAGAACGCCTTGTCGCCGCCATAGCGGACCAGCGCGCCGGTATTGTCGAAGAAGCGATCGGCATGTTCGATGCGCTCGACGGGCCCAGCCGTGGGCTCCGCTGCTGCGTAGTAATGCGATGGCAGCTTGTCGATCTGGTCCACGCAAAAGACCGTATAGGTTTTGAGATACGGAATGCCGCGCTCGACCTCGTCGCCATTGGCATCGACTTCGGTCTTGCTTAAGCTGCCGGCATACACGACCGTGGTTCCGGTTTCGCCCTTGCGGACATGGCCGCCCAGTTCGACCGATTGCTTGAATGTCATCCAGTAGGGTGAAACAAAGCCTCGCGTGACCGCTTCGGACCATAAAAGCAGCGTGTTTATACCCTGATAGGGCAGCCCGTTGTGGCGTAGCGGCCTGGTGACGCTGCCACTCGGATGACCCGCACTCCATGGCTTGACCCATGGGCGTACACCCTTTTCGAGATCGGCGACGATCTTCTCGGTGATCTTCGCGTAGATATCGGCCCGTGATCCTTTTTCTTTCCTGCTCATTTTCCTGAACCTCCATTCTGGAGGCCGCGTCCATCGCGGCCCCGTCACGGCGGTCCGTCAGCCGGGGCGATCAGGAGGCGCGGGCACCCGCAGGGCCGAAACGACTGTGGAGGACGGCGAAGCCGTTGCGTGCGGCGCCGGACCCGGCAGGAGCGACCTCCGGGACGGGGCACGAAGTGCGGACAGGCGCGAAACGCGCCAACACGGTCCGGAGCCGCGGGGCTTGCGAGCGCCGCGCGAACGGACTTAGGGACTCAATTCGTTTCGGAGGGGCTATTCCACTGGCTGCATGACAGTAGATGGGATTGGCATAGCGGTTTCCGCACCGGCAAACATCGTCGGAGCCTCGATGACACAAGCAAATCCGGCCCGATCCCGGCGGCCTGCGGTGGTCACCTGAGGCTTGAGAATGGCGCAAGGCAAAGCGGCACGCCAAGGATAGCAGGCGGGGCTAGGTGCAACTGCAGCAGGGCCGCCAAGTCGATACGGCCAGGCCGAGCGTCGGCCGGGTGAAGTTTCGAGGCGGGCCGGCCCGTGAGACAGGTCAAGATGCCTGCGGCGTGCCCTGCGGTCGGGCTCTTTTGCAAGCGTATAGACCTGCTTGCATCTTCTGCCACGTGGGAGCACGATCGCGGTGCTCCATCAACAGGGGCACGGCCCGACCTGCTCACGTTGTGTCACTCCTCCCGGATAAGCAGGCCGGGCCTCGTATGTCCGGCTCGTCCAGCCAAGCTTTCGTGACGGAAGAGCTCTGACCTGAGCGTGGCGAAGAATGGCAGCTCGCCGATAGCGCGACAGCGCCCAGGCTACTTCGACGACAAGACCTTCAGCTCGGGCGACCGCAAGATAACGCGGGTGGCATCAGGCTCTCCGCCTCTTCGAAATGGCCCGTAGCAGGTCCGCTTCGTCCGTGATCCCGTCATCGAAAGCCTGGAAAACTTCCCTGGCCAGGTATTCCCGCTGTTCCCTGTCTTTCTTGGCGAGACGGCACTCGTTGCACAGCTGATCAAATACCCGCTGGAGCATGTCCAGCTCAGCGGGCCAGTAGATACCGCGGTAGCGCGACAATGACATTGCTGTCACCCCAAACGCCGGCTGGGGAATTATAACAGGACAGGCATCATTTCGAACCAACTATCTCATCGTGTCTGGGACGTTGGATGCAGTGTGCAGTTGCGATAGCCCCAGCAGCGGACGTGCTGGCGGCCTCGGTGTCTTCTGCCTCCGTTGCGACCGAATACGCTGGCACGAGCGCTTTGCGCGCGTTATATGTCTGACCAACTGACTAGGTATGAGATTATGGGCAAGCGGACAGAACTGACGAAAGCGAAGCGGGCAGCGCCCCGCGCGGCGACAGGACGATGGAAACTCGAGGACGCGAAGGCGCGCTTCAGCGAGGTGGTGCGGCACGCCCGCGAGGAGGGGCCGCAGCGGGTGAGCGTGCGCGGCCATGATGCGGTCGTGGTGATGAGCGTCGAAGAGTTCGAGCGCTTGGCGCCTGAGAAACCCCGTCCGCCGTTCGTGCAGTTCATGGAGAGCCTGCATCTCGGCGGGCTCGATCTCGAGCGCGAGCTGGATCACGGGCGGGATGTGGAGCTGTGAGGGGCTGGCTGCTCGACACCAATGTCGTGGCCGCCCTCATCAATCCGCAGGGCGCGCCGTCTGTGAAGCGCTGGGCCGAGCGACAGGACGAGGAGACCTTCCACATCAGCGTGCTGACGCTTGCCGAATACGACAAGGGCATCCACAACCTTGCCGCCGATCACGCCGAGCGGCCGCGCTATATAGCGGCCCGCGATTCGCTGGCGGAGCGCTTCGGCAGGCGCGTCCTGTCGCTCGGGGACGCGATCGTCCGGCGCTGGGGCCGGATTTCCGGCGAGGTCAAGCGCGTAAGCGGACATGCGCCGCCGGTCATCGATACAATGCTCGCTTGCGAGCGCGCTCGAACACGATCTTTATCTGGTCACGCGCAACGTGAAGGACGCGCGGTCTTCCGGCGCAATCGTCTTCGATCCGTGGAATGACGATGCGCAAATGTTCCCACTCAGCCCGCTGAGTGGCAGGGAGAGATAGCGGCGGAACAAAAGACGGTCCCATCAGGAACTGGCCCCAGCTTGCGGGATGGTGGGCGAGGCTGAGGCCTCGCCCTGGCGGGCTCAGCCGAGCGCCGCCAGCTGGAGTTCGGCGGCCTTGCGATCGACGCTCTGGCCGGGGTTTTCGATGGCACGCTCGAAGGGCTTCCAGCGCTCGCCGACGACCTGCTCGTAGGCGGCGACCGCGCCCTCTGCCGCCATGCGCAGCGCGTGGGACTGGACGCCCATGTCGGCTGCGAACTCGCGCTTGCGCTGGGCGGCGCTGTCGAAACCGACCGGACCGTCGAGATCCTCGTCGCGGGTGTCGTTGGCGGCCTTGGCGGTTGCGTCTCGGGCCTCGGTCACCGCGCGGCTGTAGAACTGGCCGGCGCCGTGCGCCGAGCCGACGAAGGCGCCGACGATCCGCTGCAGGTGGATCTGCATCGCCCTCTCGCCCAGGCCGTCATTGAGGGCCTCGGCTGTGTCGATGATGAGCCTTTCGTGAAGATCGCGAATGCCGTCGCTGTCGAGAATGGGCAGGCCGAAGCTTTCGGCAATCAGGCTGGCCTGGCTTGCGTCCGGACAACAGAGCCGGACCATTTCGAGGGTAGTGCCCTTGCGCAGCGGCACGACGCGGGCGGACTGACGGGAAGTGCGAGCGGTCTTGGTCATGGGATTTCCTTTGCTTCGGTTCCGCCGAAGGTTGTCGCCGGCTCCTTGGCCGACCCTCCCTTCGGGCGCGGTCCAGACAAAACCGGCGGAAAGACGGGCGCTTCAGGGTCCGGGAGGGCCAGATCGAGCATGGTGGGTTTGCGTCCAAGCAGGGCTCACCAGCCCTCGCGCGGGACGCGGGCCCGCCATGTCGAGAGCGGCTCTCCCGGCCGCCCCGCGGCGCGGAACGCGGCCTTGAAGCGCACGGCCGCCGGTTTAGGACCGCACACCGAACGAAGGGAGCGCCGGCCAAGGAGCCTGACCCTCGACATAAGAACAGAAGCACAGCTTGCCGTGACACCACCGCCTCCGCTGCAGTCTGATGGGGAATTGTGCCGGTCGCGTCACCACAAGATGAGCCGGCTTGTGCCCCGACAATTCGGCCGAGCCGCTGCCGAACAAGGCACCTACCTCCCCTCGCGGCAGACAGGCTGATTCTCACGCCGCGCGACCATCGAGACAACCGCCATGCCGCTCGAGGAAACGGGCGATCGCAAGATCCTGTCGCGCGAGCTTTCGGGACAGCGCATCGATCTCCGGCTGGCGCTCCGCCGTGAGGGCGGCAAGATGCGACCGGTAGCGCTCGAGAAAGGCGCTCCCATCCCGATCCTTCCCTCGACGATAGCTCGACTCGCGCGACCGCAGTTTCGGCATCAGTGCCGTCATGCGTCGATTGATCTGCCGGTCGATGAGGTCGAGCTGCCGCTGGACCTGTCGGCGGGCTTCCTGCATGCGCAAGAGCTCGGCGCGGCGGTGGGACGGCAATCTCATGATCTTCGCCTGCCCTGCCAGCCGGCAAAGCTCGACGGGCCGCCATAGACGACGTGGCGGTCATGATCGATGACGAAGCCGAACCGGCCGATCACATACTC
>NZ_RZSG01000503.1:0-4410 GCF_003997725.1 Mesorhizobium sp. M4A.F.Ca.ET.050.02.1.1 | reverse complement strand
CCAGGGAGAAGGACATGGCTGCGGGTCACACCAAATCAGACGGGCCGGACCTGGCTCAGGGCATCGCGTTCTCCGACCTTGCCGATGGCGGCAAGCTGGTCGGCCACTGCGGCGATGAAGAAGTGCTACTGGTGCGCCGCGGCGCCGAGGTCTTTGCCGTCGCGGCGTCCTGCACACATTACGGTGGGCCGCTCGTCGACGGTCTTGTGGTGGAGGATACCGTGCGGTGTCCCTGGCATCACGCATGCTTCGATTTGCGCACCGGCGAGGCCTTGCGCGCGCCAGCTCTCAGTCCGCTGGCCTGCTGGTCGGTGGAACTGCGCGATAACAGGATCTTCGTGGGCGAGAAGCGCAAACGGACGGCAGCGAAGCCGCGCGATGCAGGCTCCGACCCGGCGAAGATCGTCATTGTCGGCGGCGGCGCGGCCGGATTCGCGGCGGCCGAAACACTGCGGCGCGAACGCTATCAAGGCAGCATCGTCATGCTCAGCAACGACGAAGCGCCGCCGGTAGATCGGCCCAATCTTTCCAAGGACTACCTCGCCGGCAAGGCGCCGGAAAGCTGGATTCCGCTGCGCGGCGAGAGCTTCTACGCAAAGAACGATATCGACCTGCGTCTCAAAGCGGACGTTGCCGGCATCGACGTGCGTTCCGGCGAGGTCGTGCTCGCCGACGGCGCCCGGGTCCGCTACGACCGGCTGCTGCTTGCGACCGGGGCCGAACCGGTGCGCCTCACCATTCCCGGCGCCGACCAGCCGCACGTCCACACGCTGCGCTCGTTCGCAGACAGCAGGGCTATCATCGAGCGGGCCACGGGTGCGCGCCGCGCCGTGGTGCTTGGCGCCAGCTTCATTGGCCTGGAAGTTGCCGCGTCCCTGCGCACACGCGATATCGACGTCCATGTCGTGGCGCCGGAAGAACGGCCCCTGGAGCGGGTGCTCGGTCCGCAACTGGGCGACTTCATCCGTGCCCTCCATGAGGAGCATGGCGTTGTGTTCCATCTCGAGGACAGCGCCAGCAGCATCGATGGCGGCAAGGTGACGCTTACCAGCGGCAAGACGCTGACGGCCGACCTGGTCGTCGCAGGTATAGGCGTGCGACCGCGGACCGGGCTTGCCGAACAGGCAGGGCTTATCCTTGACCGCGGTGTCGTCGTAAACGCCTTTCTGGAGACGAGCGCGCCTGGCGTATTCGCCGCCGGCGACATTGCGCGATGGCCAGACCCCCGCAGCGGCGAGACCATCCGGATCGAGCATTGGGTGGTTGCCGAGCGGCAGGGGCGAACCGCGGCGCTCAACATGCTCGGCCGGCGCGAGAAATTCGAAGCGGTGCCGTTCTTCTGGAGCCAGCATTACGATGTTCCCATCAACTATGTCGGCCATGCCGAAAAGTGGGACGAGATCGCGGTCGATGGCGACATCGGTGCCAGGGACTGCCTGCTGCGCTTCAAGCGCGACGGCCGCACGCTGGCCGTCGCCTCGATCTTCCGCGACACCGCGAGCCTGGAGGCCGAGGTGGAAATGGAGCGGGAGATGACTGCCGTGAAATCGTAGGCGGCACCCCGCGATGGCTTGCGAGGCACCCTGAGCACCATCAATGTTCGCCAGCCTCAAGCAGGGAATGGCTGTGGCCAACAAAAGCGAGTGTCGTAGATAGGCTTGGATCTATTCGAGAGCCTTCATCAAGGCTCGGCAGTTCTGGCGTGCAGCATCCCAACCCAGCGCCTGCCGGGCGAACTTCGCACCAAGGCGTATCAGACCGGAACTATTTTTATCGGAACAGCACCGCGTCTCAGGGGTTTTATTAGATCAGCATTGAAAAGGAGGTAGTCATGAAAAAGCTCCTGCTCGCCTCCGTCATCGCGATTGCGTCGGCGGCGGCTATGATCAGCCCGGCCAGTGCCGACAGCCTGCGCCTCGGTATCGGCATCGGCCCGGCCTATGACGATGACTATTATGGCGCCTATCGCCCCTATTACGGCGACCCTTACTATCGTCCGCACTACCGCTACAATGTCTACGACGATGGCTACAGGCCGCGCTACTACATGCGCCACCACCGTCATTGCTGGACCGAGTACCGTAAGCACTGGCGCCACCACCACCGCGTGATCGAGAAGATCCGCATCTGCGAACGGCGGTGGTAAGCGTTGATACCGCCTCCCCTTCTCCCCTTGCGGGAGAAGGGCGTCGCGCTTGCAAATCCCCGCCCACATGGCATCTGATCTCCACCCCGCGACGAACTGCTCAGGCGGCCTGCGCGTCCTTTCTGGTTCCATCCTTCGCCGTGACCGACATCCTCTTATCGGCACGCTGAAGCGGGGCGGAACCCGCTTGCCGCTCGGCATCCTGTCTGCGGTGGGCACGAGCAACATTGACGCCCCTTGCCCGCGGCAATCTCCTCCTCATGGGGCCAGATCCACACCGACGAATATTAGCGATTGGGAACATAGGTCTCCTGCGGAGCGTTTAGCCGATGATCAGCCTTCAGGAGGAGGTTGCCATGAAAAAACTGCTACTTGCTTCAGTGATCGCCGTTGCCACCGCGGCAGCCACGGTCGCGCCGGCGGATGCGCGCGGATTGGGATTTTTCGGTCCCGCTTTCGGTCCGTTCGGCGGCCCGTTCTACGGCGGCCCGTTCGGTGGACCTTTCTATGGTGGACCCTTCGGCGGACCGTTCTATGGCGGCGGACCGTTTTACGACTATGGCGGCCGCTATTACGGCCCGCGCTATTACCGTGACTATTATCCCGGTTACGTGGTCCGCTATCCGCACCGCTACCATTACCGGCACCATTACCGCCATTGCCGCGTGAAGTGGGTGAGGCACTGGCACCATCACCGCCGGGTGCTGGAACGCGTGCGGATTTGCCGTTACTGACGAGGCGGGCAGGGAGCGAGGCTCCCTCGTCAACCTCGGGCTTGACCCGCGGATGGATACCGTGACGCCAGTCCTACAATGCGGCGGATCAGAATTCCGCTTCGCCGCAACGCTCACAAGTCACGGCATGGATCTCAGGGTCTGGGCGCGTCGCTTCGCTCCTTGCTTCGCCCTGGATGACGACCGCGAAGCTTGTGCGCGCCACCTCCTCCGCCTTGCAAATCCCTGCCAAAATGCCATCTAGAAAGCCGGCACTCAGGAGACAAACGCGTGACGCAGCGAAGCGGCAGCGCCGATCTGCCGCTGCATGGCGGGCGGGTCCCGAAATGGCTGGGCGATCGGATGACGAAGCTGGGCGCCGTGCTGTGCGAAGCCATCATCCACCATTACGGCCGCGACGAGCTTTTGCGGCGCCTGGCGCACCCCTTCTGGTTCCAGTCTTTTGGCGCGGTGATGGGCATGGACTGGCACTCCTCCGGCATCACCACCTCGGTCATCGGCGCGCTGAAGCGCGGCCTCAACCCGCTATCCAGCGAGCTCGGCATCCATGTCTGCGGCGGGCGCGGCGCGCATTCGCGCAAGACGCCGGGCGAGCTGCTGGCCATCGGCGACCGCACCGGCCTCGACGGCGAGGCGCTCGCCTCCGCCAGTCGCCTCGTCGCCAAGGTGGACAGCGCCGCGGTGCAGGACGGCTACGACCTTTATCTGCACGGCTTCATCGTCACCGATGACGGGCGCTGGGTGGTGGTGCAGCAGGGGATGAACGGCGACGCCCGCCAGGCGCGCCGCTACCACTGGCTGTCGGAAGGCTTGACCAGCTTCGTCGACCAGCCGCATGCGGCGATCGAGGGCGAGCGCCAGGGCGAGATCGTCAACCTCACCGACCGGCGCGCCGAAAAAGCGCGCGGCGGCCAGATCCAGCTTCTGAAGACGATGAGCCCGGAAAAGATCCTGACCGAGCTCGCCGTGCTGGAGCCCCCGGAAATCGTGAGGCCTGAGCCGGAACCGGCCGCGCAGCCGATGCTGCCCAACCTCGTCATGCCGGTGCATCACGACGTGCGCGAGAGCGACATCGTCATGCGCCGCCTGCACGGCAACATTTCCGCCGCGATCGAAAGCGGCCCCAAGGATTTTCCCGAGCTGCTGCTGGTGCCGGGCGTCGGCCCGCGCACCGTGCGCGCGCTCGCCATGGTCTCGGAAGTGGTGCACGGCGCACCCTACCGCTTCTCCGACCCGGCGCGCTTCTCGCTCGCCCACGGCGGCAAGGACCGCCACCCCTTCCCCGTGCCGCTGAAGGTCTATGACGAGACCATATCGGTGCTGAAATCGGCGGTGAGCAAGGCCAGGCTCGGGCGCGACGAGGAGTTGCAGGCGCTCAAGCGGCTGGACGGGGAGTCACGCCGGATGGAGCGCTATGTGACGGGGCCGAGCTTGAAGGAGATTGTCGCCGGCGAGATGGACCAGTCGCATCTGCTGGGTGGCCGGAGCGTGTTTGGGTGGGAGGGGGCGCCGGAGGGAGGCAAGTAGGAT
>NZ_RZSG01000502.1:0-4430 GCF_003997725.1 Mesorhizobium sp. M4A.F.Ca.ET.050.02.1.1 | reverse complement strand
CATCTGCGTGATGGTGACGAGCGGCGCCGTGCTGCTGCTGCCGTTGCTGGTGGTGACGAGATCGCCGACCGAGACATTGACGGCGCCGAGCTTGCCCGAGATCGGCGCCGAGATCGCCGCGTAGCTCGACTGCACTGTGTCGGCGTCGATGGTGGCCTTGTCCGCGTCGATGGTCGCGGCAGCCGCCTTCTGCGCCGCCAGCGCCTGATCGTAGGTCTGCTGCGTGCCGGCCTGCTTGGCGACGAGATCCTTGGCACGCTGCAGGTCGGCCTGGGCGCTGACCAGCATCGCCTGGTCCTTAACCAGCGTCGCCTGGTCTTTTGCGAGCTGCGCCTTCAGCGCCCGGGCATCGAGCGAGAACAGAAGATCGCCGGCCTTGACCATCTGCCCGTCCTTGACCGCGATCGAGACGATCTGGCTGGAGACGCGGGCGTTGATGGCAACCACGGCCGGCGAGGATACGAAGCCGATGGCATAGCGGCGGATGGGGAAATCGGCGGTGGTGGCGGCCGCGGAAACGATCGAGGCCGAATGCGTGCCACCGCCGCCGCCCTTTGCGTTGTCCGGTGCCTTGGCCGTCTTGTCCGTGCCGTTGCTGGCGGCCTGACGGCCCGAAATCAGTTGCTGGACTTTGCCCAGCGCCGTCGGCGAAAGGTAGAGACCGGCCCCGGCAACGCAGGCCAGCGCAATCACCGCAAAGACGATTTTTCCGCGCATCGACAACAAGCCCTCTCACGCGACACGCCGAATCCGGTGGTCTATTTCTGCTCGATCCGCGGCGCCTTGCCGCGAATTTCGTCGAAATAGATAGGACAACGCTTTGGCGGAAAAGGGCCAAAACACGGCATTACGAAGATTTAATGTGCAGTGCACAATAAGGAGGCAACCCGACCGAAGGGCCGGGGTCGCGACCTAAGATCTGTTGAGATTCAGGTAGGCCGAGTCGAAAACGGTGATTACCGGAGCGGAGCGTACTTTTGGCTACGTGAGCACCGGAAGCGCAGGAAGGCGCCGTTTGCAGACCGGCCTTACCTGAATATCAAAAGATCTTAGCGCAGCATCGGCCACAGCGTCGCCGCCAGCAGCACACCCATGGCGATGTTGAACCATTTCAGCCGCACCGGATCCGACAGGAACCCGCGCAGCGCCGTGCCGAAGCCCGCCCACACCGAGACGCTCGGCAGGTTGACGATGGTGAAGGCGACCGAGATCAGCACCACCGACAGGAACGGGTGCTCCGCATTGGCATAGACGGCCATGGCGGTGATCGCCATCACCCAGGCCTTGGGATTGACCCACTGGAATGCGGCCGCATCGATGAAGCGCATCGGTCGCGCTTCCGTCTCGCCCTTGCTGCTCAGCGAACGCGACATGGCGATCTTCCAGGCGAGATAGAGCAGATAGACGCCGCCGGCGATCTTCAATCCGGTGTGCAGCACCGGAAACGCCGTCAGCACCGCGCCGAGCCCGAAGCCGACGGCAAGCAGCAGCACCAGAAATCCGATGCTGATGCCGAGCATGTGCGGAACGGTCCTGACGATGCCGAAATTGACGCCGGAAGCCAGCAGCATGAGGTTGTTCGGCCCCGGCGTGATCGAGGTGACGAAGGCGTAGACCAGGAGCGCAAGGAACGTTTCAAGCGGCATGACGTCCTCCCAGACAAGTCATCGCGTCGAATAGGTCAGTATAATTGTCCTTTTATACCGGGCGCGCAAAGGCCACCCTGGAGCATCAACCGGGCCAGACGGTCAGGACGGAAATGACGACCTGCCGGCGCTTCGGCGCCGGCCTCCTACATGCCCTGCGGGCCGCGGTTCATCGCCGCCACGCCGGTGCGGCAGATCTCTACCAGGCCGAGCGGCTTCATGATCGCGATGAACTGGTCGAGCTTGGAGCCCTTGCCGGTGATCTCGAAGATGAAATGCTCGGTGTTGGCGTCGATGACGCTGGCGCGGAAGGCGTCAGCCAGTCTCAGCGCCTCGACGCGGCTGTCGCCGGTGCCGGCGACCTTGACCAGGGCCAGTTCCCGTTCCAGCGGCCGCTCCTGGCCAAGCTCGTGCGAGCGTACGGTGAGGTCGACCACGCGGTGCACCGGCACGATGCGCTCGAGCTGGTGCTTGATCTGCTCCAGCACATGCGGCGTGCCGCGCGTCACGATGGTGATGCGTGACAGGTGCTTCTCGTGCTCGGTTTCCGAGACGGTCAGGCTCTCGATGTTGTAGCCGCGGCCGGAGAACAGGCCGATGACCCGGGCAAGCACGCCCGGCTCGTTGTCGACCAGCACGGAGAGGGTGTGGTTCTCCGGCTTTTCCGTTTCCTTGGCGATGAAATAGGCGGAGCCGGTCGGTTGGAGCTGTGCGTTCATGGGGTGAATCTCGATTTCAACTCTTGGGTCTAATTCTCTGTTTGCGCACGGCTTCCTTCGACCAGCCCTGCCTTGGCTCGTCGCCTACACCAGTTCCCTGCCTTTGGCGTCGATGGCATTGGCCACCGCCTCGTCGGTCGCCTCGTCGGGGAGCAGCATCTCGTTATGCGCCTTGCCCGACGGGATCATCGGGAAGCAGTTGGCCAAAGTCGCCACGCGGCAGTCGAACAGCACCGGCTTCTTCACCGCGATCATTTCCTTGATCGCGTCGTCGAGCTCGTCCGGCTTGTCGCAGCGTATGCCGTGGCCGCCATAGGCTTCGGCCAGCTTGACGAAGTCCGGCATCGCCTCGGTGTAGGAATGTGACAGCCGGTTGCCGTGCAGCAGCTGCTGCCACTGCCTGACCATGCCCATATACTGGTTGTTGAGGATGAAGATCTTGATCGGCGCTTCGTACTGCACCGCCGTGCTCATCTCCTGCATCGTCATCTGCACCGAGGCATCACCGGCGATGTCGATGACCAGCGCATTGGGATGCGCGATCTGCACGCCGAGGGCTGCCGGCAGTCCATAGCCCATCGTGCCCAGCCCGCCCGACGTCATCCAGCGGTTCGGCTTCTCGAAATGATAGTGCTGCGCCGCCCACATCTGGTGCTGGCCGACCTCGGTGGTGATGTAGGTGTCCATGTCCTTGGTCAGCGCATACAGCCGCTGGATGGCGTATTGCGGCATGATCACATCGGCGTTCGGCTTGTAGGCCAGCGAGTCGCGCGCCCGCCATTTGGCGATCTGCTCCCACCACGGGTAGAGCGCCTTCTTGTCGGCCTTGGCGGTCGCCCGCCACAGCCGCACCAGATCCTCCAGCACCCGGCCGACATCGCCGAGGATTGGCACGTCGGTATGGACGTTCTTGTTGATCGACGACGGATCGATGTCGATGTGGATCTTCTTCGAGTTTGGCGAGAACGCGTTGAGCCGCCCGGTGATGCGGTCGTCGAAACGGGCGCCGATGCAGATCATCACGTCGCAATCGTGCATGGCCATGTTGGCCTCGTAGGTGCCGTGCATGCCGAGCATGCCCACCCAGTTCTTGCCGGAAGCCGGATAGGCGCCGAGCCCCATCAGCGTCGAGGTGATCGGGAAGCCGGTGAGATCGACCAGTTCGCGCAGCAGATGGCTCGCCTCCGGACCGGAATTGATGACGCCGCCTCCCGAATAGATGATCGGCTTCTTTGCGCTGGCCATCAGCTCGACCGCCGCCTTGACCTTTTCCAGGTCGCCCTGGACCTTCGGCTGGTAGCTGGTGCGCGGCGCCGTCTGCGGCGGCACATAGGTGCCCTTGGCGAACTGCACGTCCTTCGGAATGTCGACGACGACCGGGCCGGGACGCCCGGTGGTCGCGACATGGAAGGCTTCGTGGATCGTGGCGGCGAGCTCGTTGACATCCTTCACCAGCCAGTTGTGCTTGGTGCAGGGCCGGGTGATGCCGACCGTGTCGCACTCCTGGAAGGCGTCGGAGCCGATCAGCGAGGTCGGCACCTGGCCGGTGAGACAGACAAGCGGGATCGAATCCATCAGCGCGTCCTGCAGCGGCGTCACCGCATTGGTGGCGCCGGGACCGGACGTCACCAGCAGGACGCCGGCCTTGCCGGTCGAGCGCGCGTAGCCTTCCGCCGCATGGCCGGCGCCCTGCTCGTGCCTGACCAGAATGTGCTCGACCTCGTCCTGCTGGAAAATTTCATCGTAGATCGGGAGAACCGCGCCGCCCGGATAGCCGAAGACATGCTTGACGCCGTTGTCCTTCAGCGCCTGCACTACCATTTCGGCGCCCGTCATTTCGCGCCGCTCGTTCCGCTCGTTGCTCATCGGTCCTGGTCCCGTACTGTCGCCATTTGGGCGTTGCTGGTCGTTTAGTCGTGTTTCGGGCAATAAAAAAGGCCCCCGAGGGAGCCTGTGTGATGCGCATGGGAGGTTTTCGCCCGGCGGTTACACCGCCTTGCCCACGCGCAGTCCTACGAGAACGAGTGCCGTTTTCATGGTGGCGGACAGTAGAGGCGGGGAAACC